>JASLDK010000193.1 GCA_030145945.1 Nocardioides sp. | reverse complement strand
GGGGCGGCAGAAGTCGATCACCTCGATCAGCTCGATGATGGGCCGCACGGCCGCGCGCGGCTATCTGGCGTACGGCGTCGCGAAGGCCGCGCTCGCGCACTGGACCCGACTCGCCGCCACCGACCTCGCCCCGTCGGTCCGCGTCAACGGGGTCTATGTCGGCTCGGTGATGACCAGTGCGCTGGAGTTCGTTGCCGGCGTTCCTGCCATGAAGCAGCAGATGGAGGAGGCGACGCCGCTGGGTCGGATCGGTGAGGCGGAGGACATCGCCGCCGCCGTGGTCTACCTGTCCTCGCGTGCCGGGCAGTTCGTCACCGGCAAGCTGCTCGAGGTCGACGGCGGCATCCAGCAGCCCAACCTCGACCTCGGGCTCCCCGACCTGCGGCCTTGACCAAGCGCTCATTAGAGTCAGGCCATGAGCACGGGAGGCGTCGCAACCGGACATGCCATCTCGCCGGACTCCGGCGAGCACTGGGCCAACGAAGGGGCCTGGAAGGTGGCCGACGGGATCTACCGGATCCCGCTCCCGCTGCCGATGGATGCCCTGAAGGCGATCAACGTCTACGTGATCGAGGGCGACGACGGCCTGACCCTCATCGACGGCGGCTGGTCCATCCCGGTCGCGCGTGAGCTGCTCGACACGTCACTGCGATCGATCGGCTCGGGATTCGGCGACATCAAGCGTTTCCTCGTCACCCACGTGCACCGCGACCACTTCACGATGGCCACCGTGCTCGGGCACGAGTACGGCGCGCAGGTGGCGCTCGGGATCGAGGAGAGACCCGCGCTCGAACTGCTCCACCGGGCCTCGCAGGCCGAGATCGGCGAGAGCCCGTTCCTCGAGGTGCTGCGGACCGCCGGGGCCGCGGAGATCGCCGAGCTCTGGGAGTCCGGCCACGACGGCACCCTCCCTGACGCGGCCGACTGGGCGTTCCCGGACCTCTGGATCGAGGGCGACCGCACCTTCGACATCGGCCGCCGCAGCCTCGACGCCGTCCACACGCCCGGCCACACGCCCGGCCACTACGTCTACGCGGACCGGGCCGAGGGCGTGCTCTTCTCCGGGGACCACGTTCTCCCCACCATCACCCCGTCGATCGGCTTCACCGTGCCGCCGACCGATCAGCCGCTCGGCGACTTCATGGCCTCCCTGGCCCGGGTCCGCCAACTGCCCGACCTGCAGGTCCTCCCGGCCCACGGCCCGGTCGCCCCCTCGACGTACGCCCGGGTCGACGAGCTCCTGGCCCATCACGAGGACCGGCTCGACCAGTGCCTGGCCTCAGTGAAGGCACGGGGCACGATCACCTCGCTCGTGGTCGCCAAGGATCTCGGCTGGACACGCCACGAACGCGCCTTCGGTGACCTCGACCCGTTCAGCCAGGGCATGGCCGCCATGGAGACCAAGGCCCACCTCGACCTGCTGGTCGCTCGGGGCCAGGCGACGAGTGTCGACGAGCCCGACGGCGTCGTCTACACGTCCGTCGGCTGAGGGCAGGTCAGCGGCAGTCGACGGCGACCGCCAATTGTCATCTCTCCTGCAAGACTGATGATCGTGGACTTCACCCTCAAGGCCGGAGCAGATGGGGCGACCGTCGTCGCTGCCTATCGTGGAAGTCTGACCGCCCAACGTCATCGACTGGCCCACCTCGATGTCGACGTGGTGTCGGACGGGCCGTGGCCTCGCGACGTCCAATGGGCGGTTGAAGCAGCGCGTGACCGAATGGAGCAGCGGCGTCGTCTCCGATGGCTGCCCTCGGCGGCCCGGGTGACCTTCCGCGCCGACGTCCATGACGACGATGACTTTGCGATTGCGGTCGCGCTGGCGCCGTACACGATCGGCGGGACCGGGCTCAGCGAGCGGGGTCGGATCATCTGGTCCGGCAACGACACCGGAACGAGTGCGGTCTTCAGACTCACCGAGACCGAGGTCGTCGAGGTCCGCTCAGCGATCTCGGCGGGTGGAGGTGTGGCCACCGACCTGATCGCCCTCGTCTAGGATCGGAGCCGTCAGACAGGGGAGCCCGTGGTGCGGGCTGAGAGTGCGGGACCAACCGCAGACCCTCCGAACCTGATCCGGGATGCAGGCCGCGTTCGGTTCTGGCCACTTTCAGTTGCCTGTCGGATTCATGTCGATGAACAGGGGCACTCGAGTCGTCTCTGCGATGTGCTTTCCAAGTGCTCGGGCTATGCGAGTAGCGAGGTCGAGAAGGCGGTCGAGGTCGCGGTGAAGGTCTCGGCTGTGGATCGGTTCGTGATGAGCAATTCGGTTGCGTAGCTGCCGCAGCTCATCGAGTTCAGCATGGAGTGTGCGGCGACGAACAGGACCGTCGAATGCGTGGCGCAGGGCAGGTTGCCAAAGTCGGCGGTTGTACTCGTCAGCCAGCAACGATCGCCAGAAGCCGAACGGCAGTTCGGCGACGACCTTGCCGTGCGAAGAGGAAGGGGCACCTGCGCGGCCCTCAGCGAGTGCCACGACCCGACGAGAACGTGGCGTCAAGAAGGGTGAGTTGGCTGCCAGCCAGTCATCGCCGAGATGTTCGAGCGCGGCCATGTCGAGGGCGTTGCGAAGTCCGACTTCGAGGTAGTGGAGCGACTCGAACAAAGCTCCGCTGACCAAGGCGTTCCAGTCGTAGAGAGCCAGTGCGCCTTCCCAGTCGTCGTCCGAAGCGGCGAGGTAGGGAGCCATGCGGACAGGCGACAGCATCGCCTCAAGCGTCCATGGGTCCCGAGTCACGACTGACCTTTCCGAGGTTGGCTCTGTCGCTACGAGAGCGTAAGGTTGACCACCGACAGAGAGCCCCGGGAATCACGGCGTAGCGGCGAGAGCTAGCGAAACCCCCTGGGGCCTTGTCCATTTCCTCCCGCTAGGCTGGAGGCGTCAGACAGGGGAGCCCGTGGTGCGGGCTGAGAGTGCGGGACCAACCGCAGACCCTCCGAACCTGATCCGGTCAACACCGGCGTAGGGAGTCAACGATGCGGTCACGCATTTCCACGGGCCTGGTTGCCCTCACCACCATCGCTCTCGCGGCGAGCGGTTGTTCGCTGAGCAGCGACAGCGGCAAGGGCGGCGACAAGGCCGCCAGCGACAGGACGGTCACCTTGGTGACCCATGAGTCCTTCGACCTTCCGAAGGACCTCGTGAAGTCCTTCGAGAAGGAGTCCGGCTACACCCTGAAGGTCAGCAAGCTCGAGGATGCCGGGGCGCTGACGAACCAGCTCGTCCTCACCAAGGCCAAGCCGGTCGGGGACGTGGTCTTCGGTGTCGACAACACCTTCGCCAGCCGCGCGATCGACGAGGGTGTGTTCGCGCCGTACGACCCCTCGCTCCCGGCCGGGGCCGAGCAGTTCGTGCTGGAGGGCGACGACGCGCACGACCTGACGCCTATCGACAACGGCAACGTCTGCGTCAATGTCGACGACGCGTGGTTCGCCAAGCAGGGCATCGCGGCGCCGACGAGCATCGATGACCTCACCAAGCCCGCCTACAAGGACCTGTTCGTGATCCCGGGAGCCAGCACCAGCTCGCCAGGACTGGCCTTCTTGTTGGCCACGGTCGCGAAGTACGGCGACGGCTGGGCGGCGTACTGGTCCCGACTCATGGACAACGGTGCCAAGGTCGTGAAGGGCTGGTCGGACGCCTACTTCACCGACTTCACGTTCTCGGGGGGCGACCGCCCGATCGTCGTCTCCTACGACTCGTCGCCGGCGTTCACGCTCGACAAGTCGAAGACGTCGACGACCACGGGCGCCTTGCTGGACGGGTGCTTCCAACAGGTCGAGTACGCCGGCGTCCTCGAGGGCAACGACACGAACACGGCTGGCGCGCACGCTGTGATCGACTGGTTGCTGTCGCCCGAGGTGCAGGCTGCGCTTCCGGACTCGATGTACGTCTTCCCGGTCGCGTCCGATGTCGAACTGCCCGCCGACTGGGCGAAGTTCGCGAAACGACCGACCTCGACCGAACAGGTCGCGCCAGCCGAGATCACCAGGAATCGTCAGGCCTGGCTGGAGAAGTGGACGGAGATCGTCTCCCGATGACGTCTGCCCACGGCCGGTCCGGGCATGCGGGGAGGGCGACGTACGTCCTGCTCGCGCTCGTGCCGGTCGTGGTCGTGGCGCTCTTCTTCGTGCTCCCCGTGGGCGCGATGCTGCGGCGGGGGGTGTGGCCCGATGGTGCCTTCGACCCGGGCGCGGTGCTCGACGTCCTCCGTCGGCCACGCACCGCCCGGGTGCTCTGGTTCACGGTCTGGACCAGCTCGGTGGCGACGGTGTGCGCCGTCGTCCTCGGACTCCCGGCGGCCTACGTCTTGCACCGGCTGCGGTTCCCGGGACGCGCCCTCGTGCGCACCGCGCTGCTCGTGCCCTTCGTGCTGCCGACCGTCGTCGTCGGTCTGGCTGTGCGGCAGTTGATCTCCTCGTCGGGGCCGCTCGGCTTCCTCGACCTGGACGGTACGCCGGCCGCGATCCTGATCGGTCTCGTCTTCTTCAACGTGGCGGTCGTGATCCGCACCGTCGGCGTCGCCTGGGAGGGTCTCGACCGCCGCCCCGGCGAGGCGGCCGCCGCCCTGGGTGCGACACCCCTGCAGGTGTTCCGCACGGTCACCCTGCCCGCACTGCGGCCAGCGATCGTGTCCGCCGCCAGCGTCGTGTTCCTGTTCTGCGCAACGGCCTTCGGGGTGGTGCTCGTGCTCGGCGGCGTGCGCTATTCGTCGGTCGAGACGGAGATCTACCTGCTGACCGCCGATCTGCTCGACCTGCCCGCGGCGGCAGCGCTCTCCTTGGTGCAGATGCTCGCAGTGGTCGCGCTGCTGGTGGTCGTCGGTCGGCTGCGCGCCACCCCGGACCCGACGGTCCGCCGGGTCTTCGCCGACCCGGCCAGGCCGCGGTGGCACGATGCGCCGCCCATCGCCGCCACCCTCCTGACCCTCGCGCTGGTGGCGCTGCCGGTGGCGACCCTCGTCCTCGGTTCGGTACGCCGAGAAGGCCGGTGGAGCCTCGACTTCTACCGTGCCCTCGCCGGATCGGCCGACGGTCTGCTGCAGACCTCGGTCACCCGTGCGCTCACCGCGTCGCTGCGGATCGCGGTCGACGCGACCTGGATGTCGTTGACGCTCGGGCTGATCGTCGCGTTCGTGGTGACCCGGAATGCCCGCACCCGCTGGGGAAGACGGGTGCGGACAGTGCTCGACGGCTTCTTCATGCTGCCGCTGGGCGTTTCCGCCGTGACCCTGGGCTTCGGGTTCCTGATCGCCCTGGACCAGCCGCCCCTCGACCTGCGCGCCAGCCCCCTGCTGGTGCCGATCGCGCAGGCGCTGGTGGCGCTGCCCCTGGTCGTCCGCACTCTCGTGCCGGTGCTCGCGGGCATCGACGATCGGCAACGGCAGGCCGCAGCGTCGCTCGGGTCCGGACCGCTGCGGACCCTGCTGACCGTCGATGTTGCCGTGGTCTGGCGGCCGCTCCTTGCCGCCGCGGGCTTCGCCTTCGCCGTCTCGCTGGGGGAGTTCGGCGCCACGTCGTTCATCGTGCGCCCCTCCGAGCCGACCCTGCCGGTCGTCATCTATCGCCTGCTCGGGCACCCGGGAGCGCTCAACTACGGCACCGCGATGGCGGCGTCGGTGGTGCTGGCCGCCGTCACGGCGGGCGTGATCCTGGTGGTCGAACGGCTCCGGGTTCCTGGCGTGGGAGCGTGGTGAACCCATGAGCCTCCGGTTGCAGGGCGTGAGCATCGCCTTCGACGGCGTGACCGTGGTCGACGACGTCGACCTCACCGTCGACGATGGCACCGTTCTCGCCGTGCTCGGCCCCTCGGGATGCGGGAAGTCGACGCTGCTGCGGTCCGTTGCGGGCCTCGAACCGCTGACCGGCGGGCGGATCTCCTGGGACGGCGCCGATCTCGCCGGCGTGCCCACGCATCGGCGCGGGTTCGCGCTGATGTTCCAGGACGGGCAGCTCTTCGACCACCTCACCGTCGCCCGAAACGTCGGCTATGCACGACGTCGCCAAGGCATCTCCCGGCGGGCCGTGCGGGCCGAGGTCGACGACCTGCTCGACCTCGTCGGCCTTGGGGGATACGCCGATCGTCTCCCGCGCACCCTGTCCGGTGGGGAGCGCCAGCGCGTCGCCCTCGCCCGCTCACTCGCGGCGCAACCCCGGCTGCTCCTGCTCGACGAGCCCCTCAGCGCCCTCGACGCCAGTCTGCGGGGCCGCCTCGCCACCGATCTGCGCCGCATCCTGACCGCGTCCGGTACGACGGCCCTGCTGGTCACCCACGACCAGGACGAGGCGTTCGCGGTGGCGGACCGGCTCGCTGTGATGCGGTCGGGCCGGATCGTCCAGGAGGGCCCGACGGGGGAGGTGTGGGCGCACCCGGTCGACGCCGAGACGGCCCACTTCCTCGGCTACACGCGGGTCCTGACATCGACCGAGGCGACCGTGCTGCTCCGGCGCCCGACAGGACCGGTGGCGCTGCGCCCGTCAGCCCTGCAAGCTGTCCAGGCCGCCCCCGAGGGAGACGGCGGCATCCGCGCCACCGTTCGCACCTTCCGTCCCACCCCCGACACCGGCCGCCTCACCGTGAGCGTGGACGGCGTCGGCGACCTGGACGCCGTCACCGCTGCGGGGGTCGTCATGGAGCCCGGCCAGCGGGTCGTCGTACGTGTCGAATCGCACGGAATCGCCGACCTGCCCACCGGTGGCCCCGATTCCCCGACCGGCGCACCGTAGGATCCCTCGGGTGTATCGCCGCGCCTACAGCCTCCTCCTCGGCACGGCCGCGATCATGCTGGGCCTTGCAGTGTTCACGGCCTGGAAGATCGACCGCCGCCTGCTCGACCCGGAGGGAAGCTTCCTCGGCCCGTCGTACATCCGACTCCCGCTGCTGCTGCTCGGAGCGCTCCTGCTCGACCTGCTGCCGCTGGCGCTGTGGAAGGCCCACGGGCGTCCCAGCCGCGTCGTTCCCGTCGTTCGCGAGCGGCTGAGGACCCACTGGACCAAGGAACGCGCGATCCTCGTCGCGGTCGGCGTGATCGGGTTCTACCTGACCTATGTCAGCTATCGGAACCTCAAGTCCTTCCTGCCGTTCGTGCGCTCCGACCCGGGAGCCAAGGCCGGCGAGGTCCGGGCGTTGTCCTACGACCGCGAGCTGCACATCCTGGACCGAGTGCTGTTCTTCGGGCACGACCCGAGCGACGTGCTGCACGCTGTCTTCGGCACGTCCCTGACGGCGCACGTGCTCTCCCCGATCTATCTCGGCTTCCTGCCGCTGGTGCCGCTCGCCGTCACCGCCTGGCTGGTGTGGTCGCGCAACATGTCGTTCGGTTACTGGTTCGTGACCTCGCAGTGCCTGGCCTGGTCGCTCGGCACGCTGTCCTACTACCTGTTGCCGACGCTCGGCCCCGGCATCGCCTACGCGCCGGAATACACCTCGCTCGCGCACACCGGCACTACCGACCTGATGAACAGCATCGTCAATGCGAGAGGCAACGTGCTCTACGGCGGGGCGACCGGCGTCAACTCGATCGCCGGTTTCGCCAGCCTGCACTGCGCGATCACGCTGCTGTTCGCGCTGATGGTGCAATACACCCTGCGTGCGCGGATCCTGAAGATCATCTTCTGGATCAACTTCGGCCTCACCGTGATCGCGACCCTCTACTTCGGCTGGCACTACGTCGCCGACGACCTCGCCGGCATCGCCATCGCCATCGTGTCCTTCTACGTCGGCGGCATCGCCAGCGGCCAGGTGTTCGACAGAGGTGGGCATTCGCATCCGACGACCACGACCTCCAAGGTCCCCGTCGACTCGGATTGACCGCTAGTTTGGGCGCATGGCCGACGACGCCCCCTCCACGCCCCCGCCACTGAGCGTCGACGTCGACGCCCTCACCGCCCTGCTCGACGGCGAGCACGCCGAGATCCGGCGTACGGTGCGCGAGCTGCTGCCGGCGTACGCCTCCGTGCTGGAGGACGCCGAGACCATGTCCAAGGAGGAGTTCCGCGAGCGGGTCCGCGAGGTGGTCCTCGAGATCGCCAGCACCGGCGCGGTCGGCATGGGCTTCCCGAAGGAGTACGGCGGGGGCGGCGACATCGGCGCCTCCATCGCCGCCTTCGGCACCTTGGCGTACGGCGACCTGTCCGTGCTGGTCAAGGTCGGCGTGCAGTTCGGACTCTTCGGCGGCGCGATCCTGCAGCTCGGCACGAAGCGGCACCATGACGCCTATCTGTCCGACCTGATCGCCGGCCGGCTGCTCGGTTGCTTCGCGATGACCGAGACCGGCCACGGCAGCAATGTGCAGGCGCTCGGGACGCGCGCCACCTACGACCCGGTCACGGCGGAGTTCGTCATCACCACGCCTGACGAGCAGTCCGGCAAGGACTACATCGGCAACGCCGCGCAGCATGCCCGCACCGCCGTCGTGTTCGCCCAGCTGGAGGTGGCCGGCGAGGGACACGGCGTCCACGCGCTCGTCGTACCTCTCCGCGACGAGGCGGGGAACCCGCTGCCCGGCGTACGGATCGAGGACGACGGCGCCAAGATGGGGCTCAACGGCGTCGACAACGGACGGATCTGGTTCGACCCGGCGGGGACGGTCCGGGTGCCGCGGGAGAACCTTCTCAACCGGTTCGCCGACGTCACCGAGGACGGTGTCTACGTCAGCGACATCGAGAGCTCCGGGCGTCGGTTCTTCACGATGCTGGGCACCCTGGTCCAAGGACGGGTCTCCGTCGGCGCGGCCGGGGTGAGCGCGGCGAAGGTCGCGCTGACGATCGCCGTTCGCTATGCGTTGCAGCGCCGTCAATTCGACACCGGTGCGGACGACGGGGCTGAGCAGTTGCTGCTCGACTACGGCCTGCACCAGCGCCGTCTGTTGCCCCGGCTCGCGCGCACCTATGCGCTGCACTTCGCGCAGGAGGTGCTCACGAGCCGCCTGCACGACGTGTTCTCCGGCATCACGCCCGACGACGAGTCGCGTCAATTGCTCGAGTCGCGGGCTGCCGGGACCAAGGCGCTGTCGACCTGGCTGGCGACCGATGTGATCCAGGAGTGCCGTGAGGCCTGTGGTGGAGCGGGCTATCTCTCGATCAACAGGTTCGCCGCGCTGAAGGCCGACACCGACGTCTTCACCACCTTCGAGGGCGACAACCACGTCCTGCTGCAACTCGTCGGCAAGGGCCTGCTCACCGATTTCTCCAGCGACTTCTCCGACCTCGACCAGCTCGGGATGGTCCGATTCGTCGCGGGTCTCGCGGTCGACACGGTCCTGGAGCGGACCCGCGCCCATCGCCTCCTTCAGGTCATCCGTGACGCCCTCCCGAGCGGCAACGACGACTGGTCGACCGACGCCGGCCTGCGGGATCCGAGCTATCACCTGGCGATGTACCGCTTCCGCGAAGAACACCGGATCGGCGGAGTCGCCCGAAGGCTCAAGCGTGGCATCGACTCCGGGATGAACCCCGGCGAGGTCTTCTCACGGGTGCAGGACCACGTCATCTCCGCGGCCCGTGCCCACGTCGAGCGGATCGTGCTCGAGGCGTTCATCGAGAAGGTCGAGTCGATGGAGGACGGCGATCTCAAGCTCGCCCTCAACGCCCTGTGCGACCTGCATGCGCTGTCGGGGATCGAGGCGGATGCCGCCTGGTTCATCGAGCACGACCGACTCTCCACGCAGCGTTCCAAGCAGATCACCCGCGAGATCGGTGACCTGTGTCGCCGGGTGCGGCTGGTCGCCCGTGAGCTGGTGGACGGCTTCGCCGTGCCCGAGGAGTTGCTGCGGGCGCCGGCGCTGATCGCCGAATCTTCCGGAGGTACGCCGTGATCCGCTCCGCCCTCTCGCACGTCCCCGGCCTGGGCGGCTGGTCCGACGACCCGCTCTGGGCGTCCTTCTACGACTGGACCGTCGAGCACCCGCACGCCGGTGGCGCCGTCTGGCGCCTGGGCATCAACAGCGACCTCGGTCGGCTCTATCGTGCCGCGGACGAGATCGGCCGCCAGCCTGCCGGCAGCCGGATCCTCGACATCCCCTGCGGCGGGGGCGTCGCGCTGCGCGGCCTGCGACCCGGCCAGGGCGTGGAATACGTCGCCGGTGACATCGCCCAGACCATGCTGGACCGCACCCTGGCTGTCGCCGAGAGGCGCGGTGTCGCCGACCAGGTCGTCCCCCGGATCGCCGATGTCGGCAACCTGCCCTTCGACGAACGTTCCTTCGACCTCGTCGTCACCTTCACCGGCCTGCACTGCTTCCCCGACCCCGGCCTCGCCGTCGTCGAGATGGCTCGCGTCCTGCGCCCCGGCGGCGTCCTCACCGGCAGCGCCCTGCTCAACGACACCGGCCTGCGCTTCGAGCCGTTGCGTCAGGTCGGTCGCGTTGCCGGGCTGCTCGGACCGGGCTGCACCACCCACGACCTCGAGCGCTGGTTCGCGGAGCAGGACATCGCCGATGTCGTGATCGAACGCAGCGGAGCCATCGCCTATTTCCGCGGCGTCAAACGCGAGAACACCGCACCGTGAATGCAGCCGCTGATCGGCGTACCGCTGTCTTTGCGGCGTTGCGCAACCTGTTGATCGAACGCCCCTGGGGCGAGGTCACCCTCGAGGCCGTCGCGCGCGATGCCGGGGTGAGCAGGCAGACGCTCTACAACTCCTTCGGCTCGCGCTACGGCCTCGCGCAGGCCTACACCTTCCACCTCGCTGACGCCCTCTGCGCGGTCATCGCGGCGACCTTGGCCGAGTGCGCCGACGACCCGCGACGAGGATTGGAGGACGGGCTGCGGCTGTTCCTCGAGATGGCGGCCGAGGATCCGCTGATCGAGCGGGTCCGAGCGGGTGATGCCCACGCCGACCTGATTCGTATCGTCACCGCCGACGCGGGTGGTCTCCTTCGCCGGGTCGCCGCCGACCTGGACGCGGCCGCGGCAGCTGCCTGGCCGCACGTCCCCGCCGACGCTCGTGCCGAGCTCTCACGCGTCCTGGCCCGGATCGCGGTCAGCTACGTGACGATGCCGCCGGAGAACGACGACAGCCCCGCGGCGATCGCCGCAGGGCTGTCGATGCTGTTGGCGCCGTAGCGCCGGCGGCTCAGTGGCCGGTGGTCTTGAAACGCTCGAAGGAGGCGTTGATCTCGGCCTCGGCGTCGGTGCGGCCGACCCAGTCGGCACCCTCGACGGACTTGCCGGGCTCGAGGTCCTTGTAGACCTCGAAGAAGTGCTGGATCTCGAGGCGGTCGAAGTTCGGGACGTGGTTGATGTCGCGCAGGTGCTCCATGCGCGGGTCGCCCGCGGGGACGCAGAGGACCTTGTCGTCGCCGCCGGCCTCGTCGGTCATCCGGAACATGCCGATCGCGCGGCACTTGATCAGGCAGCCGGGGAAGGTCGGCTCCTGGAGCAGCACCAGCGCGTCGAGCGGGTCGCCGTCCTGGCCGAGGGTGTCCTCGATGTAGCCGTAGTCGGCGGGATACATCGTGGAGGTGAAGAGGAACCGGTCCAGGCGCATCCGCCCGGTCTCGTGGTCGACCTCGTACTTGTTGCGGCTCCCCTTGGGGATCTCCACGAGCACGTCGAACTCCAGCACAGGCTTCCTCCACACTTGTCCGGGACCCGAGCGGGTCCGATGCGGGGCGTTCGCCAGTGTTGCCGGGCCGCCCGCCGCCGATATTCGGCTCATTGTCCCGCACAATGTCCCAGAATGCGCAGTCGGGACGAACTTCGAGAGGACGGCGAGTGGCGGACAAGGACGGCGATGCCGGTTCGAGGCGAGGCCGTCGAGTCGTCGCCTGGGCGCTCGTGGTCGCCCTGCTCGGCGGCGGCGCGGCCGCGTGGCGCACGGGCGCGGCCGAACGCTGGTGGGACGAGATGCGCGCCGACGCCGGTACGCCGCCCGCACCAGCCGCCGTCGCCCCACCCCCGCAGGTCGACGTGCCGCCC
>JASLDK010000150.1 GCA_030145945.1 Nocardioides sp. | reverse complement strand
TCCTGGTCCTCAGCGGTGAGCTCGGCGCTGGGAAGACCACCTTCACCCAAGGCCTGGGTGAGGGGCTCGGGGTTCGCGGGGGCATCACCTCGCCGACCTTCGTGATCGCCCGCATCCACCCGTCGCTCGCTGACGGTCCCGCACTCGTCCACGTCGACGCCTACCGGCTCGGCGGTGCCGCCGAGCTCGACGACCTCGACCTCGACACCGACCTCGACCGCGCGGTGACCGTGGTCGAATGGGGCACGGGCATCGCCGAAAGCCTGTCCGAGGACCGAATCGAGGTGCGGATCTCGCGGGCCACCGCCCTCACCGATGTCGACCCCGATGCCGATCCGCGGGTCGTGGAGATCGACGCTGTCGGCCCTCGTCGGCTCGGACTGGTCCTTTAGCAGTACCGAGGAGTTGGTGGCAACCACCCATCGGTGTGAAGAGGGCTGGCCAGAACGAATCAGTCGTATGGACCTGCAACAGGTTCCTGTTCTGGGACCGTAGTGCGTAGGCTCCCTCCTTGACACCGATGCTCACGGTGTTCGGGAGCACGCCTCGTGCGTGCGTCACATGGGGGATGACATGGGATCCACACGTTGGAAACGCGCGGTTGCCGTCACCGGTCTTGCCGTCGCGATGGTCGGACTGCAGCTGCAGGCAGCGCCGCAGACCGAAGCTGTCGCGACCGATGCCTGCGGGGCCATGGTCGCCAAGCCGGGGACGTTCACCAACTACAAGTGCGCGCTGGTCGAGAACTTCGACGGCGACACGCTCAACCGCGATCTCTGGTACGTCATGGACGGCACCACCGAGGGTGCGGCGTGCACGGCGGACAGCCCCGAGACCGTCTCTGTCTCTGGCGGGGAGCTGCGCCTCACGGCCCAGCCGGAGAGCGCGGACGCGCCGTGTCCGCAGCCGAAGAAGGGCGCGCGCGCAACCTATGTGACGGGCTCGATCAACACCTTCGGCAAATGGAGCCAGCAGTATGGCCGGTTCGAGGCGCGGATGAAGTCGCAGGTCGCGACCGTGCCCGGCGCCCACGAGGCCTTCTGGCTGTGGCCTGACATCCGTTACAGCTCGGTCGCTTCCTGGCCGGCATCGGGTGAGATCGACGTGGTGGAGAACTACGCCGCCTATCCGGATCTGGCGATCCCGTTCCTGCACTACACGGCGTGGGACAACGGTGGCCCAATCCCCGGTCTGAACACGTCGTGGACCTGCGCGGCGCCCCGCGGCGAATGGCACACCTATGTCCTGGAGTGGACCAGCGCGAAGCTCGTGATCAAGGTCGACGGCAAGACCTGTCTGACCAACACGTTGGGCGCCTCGTCCTTCCGCAAGCCGTTCATCATGGCGTTGTCCCAACTTCTCGACACCACCGGCGCGAACAAGCTCGTCGACGGTGCGGCGGTGCCGACCACGCTGGAGGTCGACTACGTCAAGGTCTGGCAGTGACGGCCAGCTGATCCAAGCCCTCGGGACCAATGGCCCGGGGGCTTGGGCATTTCGGAGGGCCGACGGTCTGTGCGGGCGGTGGTGCCGTAGGCCCTCGACATTTTCCTAGCGTTGACCCCCAACGCGAACGCTTGGGGGGAGAACGCGTCATGGCAGCGCGCAGGATCATCGCATTGATCGCCATCGTGATGGTGGTCGGCACACTCGTCGTGCAGGTCTCGACCACGTCGGCGCACGCCGCACGTCGGGCGCCCGCTCTCGACGCGCCCAAGAACCGGTCAGGAGCGGTGTTCTTCACCGGGCGGGTCGAGCCTCGCTCCCTGGTCGCCATCCAGGCCCGACGTGCCAAGAAGTGGAAGACGGTCGCGCGGACCCGTGCGTCGGCGCGCGGGAGGTTCGCGATTGCCGTCGCGGCACCGGTCAGGGCGCAGACCTTCCGGGCACAGTCCAACGGCCAGGTGAGCCCTGCTCGCAGCGTGAAGGGCAACCCGCCCACCCCTGAAGCGCCGCCCACCACCAACCCGCCGGCTGCCGGTCCGCGCGATGCGTGTGGAACGCAGCCGGCGCGACCTGGCGGTGGCTACTACTCCTGCACGTTCGTCGACGAGTTCAACGGCACCAGTCTCGATCCGAGTGTCTGGTACGTCATGAACAACGGCCAAGGTGCTGACGGGGCCTGTGCGGTCGACAGCCCCCGCACCGTTGCTGTCAAGGACGGCAGTCTTCAGCTGACCGTGCGACCCACGGATGCCACCGTCGCCTGTCCGCCGGGATCGAAGACCAGTCGCTATGCCACGGGATGGGTCAACACCTACGGCAAGTGGAGCCAGCAATATGGCCGGTTCGAGGCCCGGATCAAGGCACAGGCCGTCAACGGCGCCGGCCCCCAGGAGGCCTTCTGGCTGTGGCCCGATGCGCGCGACGGGTCGACGCAACTCTGGCCGGCCGCCGGTGAGATCGACATCGTCGAGACCTATGCCGTCCATCCCGCTCTCGCGATCCCCTTCCTGCACTACGGCGTGATCGACAACGGCGGGCCGATCCCTGGCCTCAACACCGCCTGGAACTGCGCCAGCAGCCGCGGCGAATGGCACACCTACGCCCTCGACTGGACCGCGGACCGCCTCACGATCTCCGTCGACGGAAGGACATGCCTGACCAATACGGCCGGCGCGGCCAGCTTCCGCAAGCGGTTCATCATGAGCTTCACCCAGTTGCTGTCATCGAGCGGCGCCAATACCTACACCGGCGCGCCAGTCCTTCCCGCCACCATGCAGGTCGACTACGTGAAGGTCTGGCAGTGACCAGACGGGCCCCGTACGACGCTCGCGGGTAACCTCGGGGCGTGCTGCTCGCCTTCGACACCGCCACCGCCACGGTCACCGTCGCCCTGCACGACGGGACCGACGTGGTCGCAGCGGCCACCTCGACCGAGGCGATGAGGCACGGCGAGCAGTTGGCGCCGCTGATCGAGCAGGTCCTCTCCGAGGCAGGGGTCGCGGTCGGGGGGCTGGCGGGCATCGCGGTCGGGGTCGGGCCCGGCCCCTTCACCGGCCTGCGCGTCGGTCTCGTCACCGCACGCACGATGGGCCATGTGCTCGGCGTACCGGTCCATGGGGTCTGCTCGCTCGACCCGCTCGCTCTCGAAGCCGTCGAGACCGGCGTTGTCACGGGTGACTTCGTGGTTGCGACGGATGCGCGGCGCAAAGAGGTCTACCTCGCGTCGTACGACGCGAACGCGGTGCGTCTCGCAGACCCGGTTGTCGACAAGCCGGCCGTCCTGGCCACCGCGGGTGCGGTGGTGGGGGAGGGTGCGCGTCTCTATCCGGTCGACTTCCCGAACGCACTCGGCCCGGTGCGGCCGGACGCGGCCTGGTTGGCGCGCGGGGTCGTGGCTGACCGATTCGCGATCCTCGAACCGGAACCGCTCTACCTGCGCCGACCGGACGCCGTCGCCGCCGCCAGCCGGTGACACTGTCTGACAGCGGACAGGTCGCAGTCCGCACGGCGACGACAGCCGACGTGGCGGGTATCGTCGAGCTCGAGGAGGACGCCTTCCCGTTGGATCCCTGGTCGTCGAACCTGATCAGTGAAGCGGTGGCCGGCATCGTGCCGACCCTGAGTGTCCTGGTGGCAGCCGGCCCGAACGAGAAGTTCTGCGGCTATGCCGTGGTCAGCGTCGTCGACGTCGATGCCGAGCTCCAGCGGATCGCGGTGTGGCCCGAGATGCGGCGCTCCGGCGTGGCTGGTCGACTGCTGAGCGGTGTCCACGACGTCGCCACCGCAGGCGGTGCGGAACGGCTGCTGCTCGAGGTGCGCGAGGACAACCTGTCGGCGCTGCGCTTCTATGACCGACACGGATTCACCGAGGTGGGGCGCCGTCCCCGCTACTACCGGGACGGGACCACCGCAGTGGTGATGAGCGCACCGGCCACAATGGTCTCGGTGCCGTCGCCGGTCACGAGCCGTCCCCAGGGCAAGGTTGGGCCGGCGAGCGGCACAATGGAGCCGTGACGACCAGCGGCGAACCCCTCGTCCTCGGCATCGAGACGTCCTGCGACGAGACGGGTGTCGGCATCGTCCGTGGCCACACCCTGTTGGCCGATGCGGTCGCGAGCAGCGTCGAGGAGCATGCCCGTTTCGGCGGCGTCGTTCCCGAGGTCGCGAGCCGTGCCCACCTGGAAGCGATGGTGCCGACCATCCAACGGGCCTGCGACACGGCGGGCATCGTGCTGTCCGACGTCGATGCGATCGCCGTGACCCACGGTCCCGGCCTGGCCGGTGCGTTGCTGGTCGGTGTGGCCTCCGCCAAGGCTCTCGCCCTGAGCCTGGGCAAGCCGATCTACGGCGTCAACCACCTCGCCGCTCACGTCGCGGTCGACCAGTTGGAGCACGGTCCGCTGCCCGAGCCATGTCTGGCCCTCCTGGTGTCCGGCGGTCACTCCAGTCTGTTGCGGGTCACCGACATCACCGGGGCCGACCAGGGCGTCGACCCGATGGGCGCGACCATCGATGACGCCGCAGGTGAGGCGTTCGACAAGGTCGCCCGACTGCTGGGCCTGCCGTTCCCCGGTGGTCCCCACATCGACCGGGTGGCCCGCGAGGGCGACCAGGTCGCGATCGACTTCCCGCGCGGCCTCACTGCACGGCGCGATCTCGAGCGGCACCGCTTCGACTTCTCCTTCTCCGGGCTCAAGACCGCGGTCGCGCGCTGGGTCGAGGCCCGGGAGCGCTCCGGCGAGCCCGTCCCGGTCGCGGATGTCGCCGCATCCTTCCAGGAGGCCGTGTGCGACGTACTCGTCCGCAAGGCGCTCGATGCCGCCAGCAGTGAGGGAATCGAGGACCTGATGATCGGCGGCGGAGTCGCCGCCAACTCACGGCTTCGCGCGATGGCAGAGGAACGCGCCGCCAGGCTCGGCATCCGGGTCCGCGTTCCTCGTCCCGGGCTGTGCACCGACAACGGTGCGATGGTCGCTGCACTCGGCGCGACGATGGTCGCGCGGGGTCGTACGCCATCGCACCTGGATCTGCCGGCCGACTCGAGCCTGCCGGTCACCGAGGTCCTGGCGGGCTGAGTTCTCGACGCACCCGGCATACGGGTCGTGTTTCAGGTGGGATCGCAACCCGATTGCCGGGTACGTCGAGACGGTTGCTGCCTTGGCTGTCAGAACGCTTCGACCAGCAGTGCCGTTCCTTCGCCGTCGACCCTCGTGAGCACGATCGTCGCCTCGTTCTCGCCACTCAGCGCCAACCTCTTGCGCAGGGCCTCGGGGGAGACCTCGACACCGCGCTTCTTGATGGTCAACCGGCCGGTCCCGCGCTCGCGCAGGGCGGCCTTCAGTTGCTTCTCGCGATAGGGGAGCGTCTCGAGCACCCGATAGCCACGGGCGAACGGGGTGTGGAACGGCTGGTCCGCGGTGACGTAGGCGATCTTCGGATCGATCAGTCCGCCGCCCACGCCCGCAGCGACGGCGGTCACCAGCCCTGCCCGGATCACGGCGCCGTCCGGCTCGTAGAGGTAGCCGCCCACCGCACGCACCCCGACCGCGGACAGCCCGGGGTCGTCCTCGTTCGTCAAAGTCGCGAGACCTCCCGCGCCGATGACGGTCGCACGACGCGACACCGTAGCGGTGCGACCCGCCCACAGGGCGGCCTCCTTGACCTCACCGTCGTCGCTGACCCATTCGGCCTCGACGCCGACCGGCACGAGGGCGTGCGGGATGCCGGGCGCGACCTTGACGCAGGCGTCACGACCCAGCAGGCCCTCCACCCAGGTCCAGGGTGGTGTCCAGTCCTCGACCTTGAAGCTGCGCCCCGCACCCGAGCGACGAGCCGGGTCGGCGAAGGCCAGGTCGAAGCCCGTGTGGTCGACGGTGGTCGCGTCAGTGACCTGGACGGCCCCGGGCAGACCAAGGGCCGCCAGGTTGGCCTCGGCGATCGCGACCCGGACCGGATCGAGATCGACGCCCGCGCACACCAGCCCGGCCTGCGCGGCGGCGATCAGGTCGCCGCCGATCCCGCACCCGAGGTCGATGAGCGTTCGTGCCCCGAAGGCAGCGGCCCGCCCCGCGCGGTGGCGGGCGACCCGTTGCCGGGTGGCCTGCTCCAAGGCATCGGGGGTGAAGTACATCCGCTCGGCCAACGCGCCGAACTTCGCCGTCGCCCGAGACCGCAGGTCCACCTGGGTGAGGGCGGTCGCGGCACGCTCCGGGGACGTCGTACGCCGAAGGGCGGCGCCGGCTGCGAGAGGCGGGGTGCCACCGACGACAAGGGCCGTGGCCTCGGCGAGGAGTGCCTGCCCGTCGTCGGTCAGCAGCCACCGGAAGTCGTCGAGGTCCACGGCCCGATCCTGTCAGGGCTCGTCGTCAGGCCAGGGGAGCGGGCTCCTCGTGGGGTGCCTTCTCGTCGCCGTGACCGGGCCACCAGGCCGCATGGCCGAGCAGCGAGGTCAGCGCCGGCGTGAAGAACATCGACATCACGAACGACACGATCAAGATGCCGACCGACAGGGCGAAGCCCATGGAGACGATCAGCGTGTTGCCGCCCAGCATCAGTGAGCCGAAGGTGCCGGCCAGGATGATGCCCGCGGCCGCGATGGTGGGGCCGGCGTGGGTGACGGCCTGCGACGCGGCGGCGTGGGGGTCCCGTCCTTCCCGCGCCTCCTCACGCAGTCGGGCGATCATCAAGATGTTGTAGTCGGTGCCGAGCGCCGTCACGAACAGGTAGATGTAGATCGGCAGCATGAAGATCAGACCGGGCTCGCCCCCGATGTGCTGGAAGGCGATGACCGTGGTGCCGAGGGTGGCGGCGAAGCCGAGACCGACCGCTGCCATCAGGAACCACGGGGCAACCAGGCTGCGCAGCAGCAACGCAAGGATCAGCATGATGATCAGTGCCGCGACCGGGAAGACGACCTTGTAGTCGCGCGCCATCGCCGACGACATGTCGGCGAAGATGCCGGGCGTGCCGCCGACGTACGCTTTGGTGCCCTGGGGAGCCGCCGCGTGGGCGGCGTCACGGATGGGTCCGGCGACGTTCTTCTGCGCAGCGCTCGAGACGGGATCGTCGGAGAGCGTCAGATAGAACTGGTAGGCCGTCTTGTCGCTGGACGGTAGCGGACCGTCGACCTTGTCGACACCCTTCGCCTTGGCCATGTCGGTCTTGAACGCCTGCAGCTGGTCCGGAGTGACGGTGGTGCCCTTGGCGTCCATCAGCACCGGAACGGGCTCGGCGGCACCGGCCGAGAAGTGCTCGGTGAAGGTGTTCATCGCCTCGGTGGACTCGACGCCCTTGGGCAGACTCGAGTTGAAGTCGAAGGACGGGTTGAAGCCGAGCGCGAACACGGCGAGCACGGCCATCGCGCCGCCCGAGACCAGAGCGGTCATTCCCGGACGACGACCGACGGCGTTGCCCATCTTGATGAAGGTGCCGTGCTTCGGCTCCTTCTTCCACGACTTGGACGGCCAGAACAGCGCCTTGCCGAGCAGCGAGGCGAGGGCCGGGACCAGGGTCAGTGCCGCCAGCAGGGTGACGAACACGGCGATCGCGAGGGCCGGGCCGATCGCACGGAAGATGCTGAGCGAGCTGAGGATCAGCGCCATGAAGGCGACGATCACCGCGCCACCGGCAGAGGCGATCGCCTCGCCAGCACGGTCGAGGGCATGGACGACGGAGTCCTTGACAGGGACGCCCTGACGCAGTCGCTCGCGGTGACGGAACAGGAAGAACAGGATGTAGTCGGTCCCGACGCCATAGAGCACGACGACGAGGATCTGCTGGACCGAGGCATCTGCCTTGAGGCCGAAGATGTCGTTGGCCCACGCGATCGCGCCGGTGGCGATCGAGGACACCAGACCGACGACGACCACGGGCATCAGGCAGATCAGCACGCTGCGGAAGATCAGCGCCAGCAGGCCCACGATGAGGACCACGGTCGCGATGCCGACGATGAGCAACGTGTCCGCGCTGGACTCCTGCGAGTCGAGGCCCTGGGGTACGGCTCCTGTGGTGCGCACCGAGAGGTCTGAGCCCTGGGTGAGGTCCTTGATGTCCTTGCGCAGGGCCTTCGCGTCGTCCATGGCCTGGGTGTCGTAGCCGGTTGCGCCGTCGGCGAGCGGGACCACCGCGAACAGCACGGTGCCGTCCTCGGAGATGTTCGGCTGACCGGCCTCGTTCTGGGCGATGACCATCTGCTGGAAGGTCTTCTTGTTCAGCTCCGGCCCGAGCTTGGTCGCCAGATCTGCGACCGCGGTCTGGTCCTGGGAGGTCAGCTTCGCGCCGTCCTTGCGCTCGATGACGAGGATGGCGCCGGGGGAGAAGGAGTCGGAGAACTTGTCGGCCTGGAGGGTCATGGCCTTGATGGACTCGTAGTGCTTGGGCAGGAACTCCGAGTTGTCCTGGGTCGACTCGAGTTTGGGGGCGGTGGCGCCGACGATGACGGCGATCAACAGCCACGTAGCGATGACATACCAGCGGAAACGGGTGACGAATCGACCCAGCGCAGCGAACATACGCTCACGCTAGCGACGGAACAGGGGTCCCGGTCAACCGACTTTGGTAGGTCGCACCGATCCTTTCGGGTGCTCCGACGCCGGGCTGCTCTGGCACTCGCTTGCACTGAGTGCTAGTTTCTTTTCTGGCACTCTCGCCGCGAGTGTGCCAGCGCAGGTCTCCTGCCGGACACCCAGACAAGTCTTAGAAAGTGGAGGTCGACATCGTGTCGGTCAACATCAAGCCGCTCGAGGACCGCATCGTCGTGAAGCCCCTCGAGGCCGAGCAGACCACCGCCTCGGGCCTGGTCATCCCCGACACCGCCAAGGAGAAGCCCCAGGAGGGCGAGGTCCTGGCGATC
>JASLDK010000143.1 GCA_030145945.1 Nocardioides sp. | reverse complement strand
TGCCGGGTCGGACCGCGACGTGCTCGCCGAGCTCGTAGCCGGAGTACACGCCCCAGGTGGGGGAGCCCGTCGCGGCCAGCGCGGCCCGGAGTCGGAACGCGGCCGGTCCGCCGTACTGGAGGAACTCGTGGAGGATGTCGGGGGTGTTGACGAAGAAGTTCGGCCGCATCCGGTGGGCTGATTCGGCGGACACCTCGCGCAGGTAGTCCTCGATGTCGACCTTCTCGGTGCGCCAGGTGAAGTAGGTGTAGGACTGGTGGAAGCCCACCGCGCCGAGGGTCTGCATCATCGGTGGCTTGGTGAACGCCTCGGCGAGGAAGAGCACGTCGGGATCGGTACGACGGACCTCGGCGAGCAGCCACTGCCAGAAGGCGACCGGCTTGGTGTGCGGGTTGTCGACGCGGAAGATCCGCACCCCGTGGGCCATCCAGTGGCGTACGACGCGCAGCACCTCGACGGCGAGGCCGTCCTTGTGGTCGAACGGATGGGCGTCGAAGTTGACGGGATAGATGTCCTGGTACTTCTTCGGCGGGTTCTCGGCGTACGCGATGGTGCCGTCCGCGCGCTGGGTGAACCACTCCGGGTGCTTCGCGACCCACGGGTGGTCCGGTGCGGCCTGCAGGGCCAGGTCGAGCGCGACCTCGAGCCCGAGTCCGTTGGCGGCGGCGACGAAGGCGTCGAAGTCCTTGAGGGTGCCGAGCTCGGGGTGGACGGCGTCGTGCCCACCGGCCTTGCTGCCGATCGCCCAGGGCGAGCCGTCCCAGTCGGCGGGGATCGGCTCACCCTCCGGGACCACGGCGGTGTTGCGGCCCTTGCGGTTGACCTCGCCGATCGGATGGATCGGCGGGAGGTAGACGACGTCGAAGCCCATCGCTGCGATGGCCGGGAGCCGGTCGAGCGCGCCGACGAAGCCACCCTCCGAGCGCGGGAAGAACTCGTACCAGCTGCCGAACAGGGCCCGCGGCCGGTCGACGAAGACCGGGAACGGGCCCTCGACGGTGAGCAGGTCGCGCAGCGGGTTGGCCGTCAGGATCGCCTGCAGTTCGGGGGATTCGAGTTGTGCGAGCCGAGCCTCGACGGGACGCTTCGTGTCCCGGGCAGCCTTCGCTGCTGCCTTGACCGCGGCCTTGTCGGCACGGTTGAGCTTGTTCTCGTCGATGACGCGGTCGAGCAGGAGAGCGCCCTCGATGAACATCAGCTCGGTGTCGATGTCCGCACGGATCTTGATGCCGGCCGCGTGCTGCCAGGTGGCGATCGGGTCCGACCAGGCCTGCACCTGGAACGACCATGCGCCCGTCGCGTCGGGCGTCAACCACGCTTCGTGGCGGTCGACGCTGTGGCGGTCGAGGGCAGGACCGGTCGCCATCCGGACCGGCGTACGCCGGGTGCCTTCGGGATCGATGAGCACCACCTCCGCCCCGAGACGGTCGTGTCCCTCCCGGAACACGGTCGCGCTCACAGGGAACGGCTCACCCACGCTCGCCTTGACGGCGAGCGGCGCCTGGCCCGGGCCGACGTCGAGCGCCGGCCTCACGTCGATCACGGGGATGCGTCCGACCATGCGTCGAACCTATCGAGTGAGACCTCGGCGTTCTAGTCGGACGTCAGGTCCCACACGCCGACCGGATCGCCGACCGCGAGCTCGTCGCCGTCCGACGGGAGGTCGATGAGCGCGTCGGCGCCGGCGAACCAGCCGAGGAATCCCGAGCCCGGCGGGCCCCACGGCGTGACCGTGCCGTTGACCCGGTCGAGCCGAGCACGGCGCAGTTGACGCTTGCCGCGCAACGGCTTGAGCGGCTCGGTGAGTGCGGCGAGGACGACGGTGCGGTGCGGTCGTGGGTGTCCGAAGGCCAGGCGCAGCGCGGGACGCACGAACACCTCCCAGGAGGTGAGGGCGCTGACCGGGTTGCCGGGCAGGCAGATCACGGGCGTCGTGTCGACCAGTTGCCCCGATCCTTGGGGCATTCCGGGTTGCATGGCCACCTTGACGAACTCGACGCCTCGCGGCCCGAGCCCGTCCTTGACCACCTCGTAGGCACCGGCGCTGACCCCACCGGAGGTGAGTACGAGGTCGATGTCGTCGGTTTCCAGCGCATCGTCGAGCAACCTCAGGAAGGTCGGTACGTCGTCCTCGACCCACAGCTTGCGAACCGGCGTACCGCCCGCCTCCTCCACGGCCGCCGCGAGCAGCGCGCCGTTGGCATCGCGGATCTGACCTGATCCCGGCGCAGGTTCCTCGGCCAGCTCCGACCCCGTGGAGACCACCAGCACCCGTGGCCGACGTCGTACGACGACCTCACGGATCCCGAGCGCGGTCAGCACGCCGAGCTGTGCCGGTCCGAGCGTCACGCCCGCGGGCAGCACCTCGGCCCCGACCGCGACGTCGGAGCCGGCGGCACGGATGAAGCTGCCGACCGGCCGGGCCTCGCGGATCTCGACGCTCGTCGTGCCGCCATCGGTGACCTCCACCTCGACGACCGCGTCGGCACCGGCCGGCACGCCCGCGCCGGTCATGATCCGTCGCACCGTCCCGGGCGTGAGCTCGCCGATCGGCGCACCAGCGGGGATGTCGTCGCCGACCGGCATCGTGACGGGGGAGTCGGGGGTCGCGGTCGCGACCTCATCCGCCCGCACGGCGTACCCGTCCATCCCGGAGTTGTCGAACGCCGGCAGCGCTTCGGCCGCGATCACTGCGGCCCCGAGCACCCGCCCGCGCGCCTCGACGAGCGGGACCGATTCGGTCGGCCAGTCGCCCTCGCGAGAGAGAAGTTCGGCGATGTGCCGCTGGTGGTCGGGCACTGGACGGAGGGGCGACGTGCTCACACGCTCACCCTAGAGCGCGACACGCTCGCGCAATCTGAAGGACGGGCAGGGCGGCCCCCATGACTCCACCCCGCCCGTCTCTGTCCTGTCCAACGCGGGGGAGTGACGTGCGTTACGCGTGACCCGGCGTCGCGCGCCAACGGTCACCCGTCGTGGCCATCTTGGATCGTTAAAGTCGAATCCGTTACGGTCGGTCCATGCGTGCGATTCGACGGTTCACGGTCCGCCCCGTCCTCCCGGACGAGCTCGCCTCGCTGGGCGAGCTCGCGGCCAACCTGCGATGGTCCTGGCATCCACCGACCCAGGCGCTGTTCGCCGACATCGACGCCGACCTGTGGCAATCGGTCGGCCACGATCCGCTGCGGATGCTCGGTGAGGTGAGTGCCGAGCGATGGGCCGAGCTGGTCGCCGACGCCGACTACGTACGTCGGGTGGCCGACGTGCGGGCCGACCTGGCGTCGTACCTCTCCGATGACCGGTGGTTCCAACGCGCCCGCGCCGCCGACCCGGACGGCACCTGGCCGGAGTCGATCGCCTACTTCTCTCCGGAGTACGGCATCACTGCTGTCCTGCCGCAATACTCCGGTGGTCTCGGCATCCTCGCCGGCGACCACCTCAAGGCCGCCAGCGACCTCGGCGCGCCGATCGTCGGGGTCGGCCTGCTCTACCGCCACGGCTACTTCAAGCAGGCCTTGTCCCGCGACGGATGGCAGCAGGAGAGCTATCCACTGCTCGACCCCGACGCGCTCCCGCTGTCCCTGCTCCACGAGGCCGACGGCAGCCGCGCGACGATCTCGATCCGGATGCCCGACGGCCCCGACCTGCTCGCGCGGATCTTCGTCGCCTCCGTGGGGCGCGTCCCGTTGCTGCTGCTGGACACCGACGTCGAGGAGAACCCCGAGGCCTACCGGTTGGTGACCGATCGGCTCTACGGCGGCAACACCGAGCACCGGCTGCGCCAGGAGCTGCTGCTCGGCGTCGGCGGCGTTCGTGCCCTGCGTGCCTACTCCCGGATCACCGGCGCGCCCGCACCTGAGGTCTTCCACACCAACGAGGGCCACGCCGGGTTCCTCGGTGTGGAGCGGATCCGCGAGCTGATCGTCAGCGAGGAGGGCAGCGACGTCGACTTCGCCACCGCTCTCGAAGCCGGTCGCGCCTCGACCGTCTTCACCACGCACACCCCCGTCCCGGCGGGCATCGACCGCTTCCCGCGGACCCTGGTCGAGCAGTACCTCGGCGAGCACGGCGCCACCCCCGGCGTACCCGTCGACCAGGTCCTTGCCCTCGGTGCCGAGGACTACGACGGTGGCGACCCCGGCGTGTTCAACATGGCAGTGATGGGATTCCGGCTCGCCCAACGCGCCAACGGCGTCTCGCAGCTGCACGGCCACGTCAGCCGCGGCATGTTCAACGGCCTGTGGCCCGCCTTCGACGAGGCCGAGGTGCCGATCACCTCGATCACCAATGGCGTGCACGCCCCCACCTGGGTCGCACCTGAGGTCGCCGCACTCGCCGAGGCGCAGGGTGCCGACTACGACGGCGACGACACTGCCGCGTTCTGGGCGGCCTTCGACAAGGTGTCCGGCCTCGACGTGTGGACCACCAAGCGCGCGCTGCGCCAGCGACTCGTCGACGACGCCCGCCGGCGTCTACGCAAGTCCTGGGAGAAGCGCGGCGCCTCGCCGGCCGAGCTCGGGTGGATCGAGGACGCCCTTGACCCCGACGTGCTGTCCATCGGCTTCGCGCGCCGGGTGCCGTCGTACAAGCGCCTCACCCTCATGCTCCGTGACCCCGCCCGTCTCAAGGCGCTGCTGCTCGACCCCGCGCGTCCCGTGCAGCTCGTGGTGGCGGGCAAGTCGCACCCTGCCGACGACGGCGGCAAGCGACTGATCCAGGAGCTCGTCCGCTTCGCCGACGCCGAGGACGTCCGGCACCGGATCGTGTTCCTGCCCAACTACGACATCGCGCTCGCACAGCCGCTCTACCCGGGCTGCGACGTGTGGCTCAACAATCCACTGCGGCCCTATGAGGCCTGCGGTACGTCAGGCATGAAGGCCGCGCTCAACGGTGGTCTGAACCTGTCGATCCTCGACGGCTGGTGGGACGAGTGGTACGAACCGGAGTTCGGTTGGCCGATCCCGTCGGCTGACGGCCTGGAGGACTACTCCGACAGGCGCGACGACCTCGAGGCTGCCGCGCTCTACGACCTGATCGAGAACGAGGTCGCGCCGCGGTTCTACGACCACGACCAGGACGGCGTCCCCGTCAGTTGGGTCGAGATGCTGCGTCACACCTGGGCGAACCTCGGACCCAAGGTGCTCGCGACCCGGATGGTGCGCGACTACATCGAGAAGCTCTACGCGCCTGCCGCGCACAACGCTCGGGCACTGGCGGCCGTCGACGGCGGCGCGCGCGACCTCGCCGAGTGGAAGGCCCGGGTGCGCGCCTCCTGGCCCGGCGTACGGATCGAGCACGTCGAGGCCGACGGCATCGGGGACGTGGCCGAGGTCGGCGCCGACCTCCATGTCCGGTCGTGGGTCGCGCTCGGCGACCTCGCTCCGAGCGATGTCCAGGTCCAGCTCGTCCACGGTCGCGTCGACGCCGAGGACGACATCGTCGCGGCGTCCGTCGTTCCCCTCACCCTCGTGGAGTCGTACGACGGTGGGCGACACCGCTTCGACGGCGATCTCGCTCTCGGGAAGTCGGGTCCGTTCGGCTACACCGTCCGGGTGCTGCCGGCCAACCCGCTGCTCGTCGCCCCCGCCGAGCTGGGGGTCGTCGCCTTCGCCTGACCCGGCTCGAACTGGCCGTCAGATCGCGCCGACCCGGCAGAAAAGTGCACGCAGAAGGTGCCGACCCGGCAGAAAAATACACGTCGCGTAGGGGCATTTTCTGCCGGGTCGACCCGATTCCTGCGCACTCTTCTGCCGGGTCGGCGCGAGATCTGAGCTAGTTTCTGCCGGGTCGATCAGACGTCGGTCTCCTGCATCACGACCACGCTCCGCGCGCTGATCGACACGGTCGCGCCGACCGCGACCTCGGTCCCGGACGGCAGCCCTGGATCGGTCGAGAGCACGATGTCGCCCGAGCGCACCCAGTCGTTGTCGGGCAGGTGCACGTCCACGGGTTCCGCGCCAGCGTGGAACCAGAGCAGGAAGGACGCGTCGATCTGCTGTTCGCCGGTCGGGCTGGGTTCACGCAGCGGTTTGCCGGACACGAACATCCCGATCGTGTGCAAGGACGCGTCCCACCAGTCGTCGTCGGTCATCTCGCGACCGGACGGGTGCAGCCAGGCCAGGTCCTTGGGTCCGCCGACGATCGCCGGGCGTCCCTCGAACCAGTGCCGCTGGCGCAGCGCGTGGTGCTCGCGGCGCAGGCGCAGTGCGGCGCGAGTGACCTCGTAGACGTCCAGCCAGGCGCCGTACCCACCGTCGGCGCTCCAGTCGATCCACGAGATCTCGTTGTCCTGGCAGTAGGCATTGTTGTTGCCACCCTGCGAGCGACCGCGTTCGTCGCCGGCGGTCAGCATCGGCACTCCGTTGGACAGGCACAGCGTCGCCATCAGGTTGGCTGCCTGTCGCCTTCGAAGCGCCACCACCTCGGCATCCGCGGTCTCGCCCTCGACGCCGTGGTTCCACGACCGGTTGTTGTCGGTCCCGTCGCGGTTGTCCTCACCGTTCGCCTCGTTGTGCTTGCCGTCGTAGGACACGAGGTCGCGCACCGTGAAGCCGTCGTGGGCGGTCACGAAGTTGACCGAGTTGTACGCCGACCGCCCGTCGTCGGCGTACAGGTCCGATGATCCGGCCAACCGGGTGGCGACCGCATGGAGGCCGTTGGACTGCCCGCGCCAATAGTCGCGGATCGTGTCGCGGTACTGGTCGTTCCACTCCACCCACGGCGGCGGCATCCCGCCCACGAAGTAGCCGTCCATGGACACGTCCCACGGCTCGGCGATCAGCTTCACGTGCCGCAGCACGGGGTCCTGACCGATCGCGACGAGCAGTTTGCAGGCCATGTCGACACGGATCGCCTCGTCGCCAGCCGTCCGGGTGAGCGCCGACATCAGGTCGAACCGGAACCCGTCGACATGCATGTCGGTGACCCAGTAGCGCAACGAGTCGAGGATCATCCGCAGCGCGAACGGATCCTCCGTGTTGACGGTGTTGCCGCACCCGGTGACGTCCCAATAGGCGTCGTCGAACTCCGCGCTCGGAACCCGGCGGTAGAAGCCGCGGTCGTCGAACCCGCGGAAGGAGTACGTCGGCCCGTCGGCGCCCGCTTCGGCAGTGTGGTTGTAGACGACGTCGAGGATGACCTCGATCCCTGCCGCATGCAGGGAGCGGACCATCTGCTTGAACTCGGTGACCTGGCCGCCGCGATCGCCGGCGGAGGAGTACGCCGCGTGCGGGGAGAAGTAGTTGATCGAGTTGTAGCCCCAGTAGTTGACGGTGCCGCGCTCCACCAGTGCGGGCTCGGAGAAGAACTGGTGCACTGGCAGCAGCTCGACAGCAGTGACACCCAGGTCGGTGAGGTAGTCGGTGACGACGGGATGTCCCAACCCGGCATAGGTGCCCCTCAGCTCGGGAGGGATCCGGTCGTGGAGTTGGGTGAAGCCCTTCACGTGCAACTCGTAGATCACCGAGTCACGCCATCTGCGGCGCATCGGGGTGTCGTCGCCCCAGTCGAAGGTCGGGTCGACCACCACGCTCTGCGCCTCTCCGGCCGGACCGGCCACGGCGAGCCCATAAGGATCGATGAGCAGGATGTCCGCGTCGAACCGCAGTCCCTGAGCCGGGTCGTCGGCACCGTCGACGCGATAGCCGTAGCGCGTGCCGACGGTGAGGTCCGGGACCGCCCCGTGCCAGATGCCCAATGACTGCTCGGTCAGCGGGAGGCGTCGCTCACCGGACCCCGGTTCGTCCTCGAGCAGGCACAGCCACACCGCCTGGGCGCGAGGCGCGTACACCGCGAAGTTGGTGGAGGCGGGCGACCACGTCGCGCCGAGGGGCCAGTTGCGCCCGGGCCACACGGGAGCCCGTTCGCCGAGGCTGCGCCAGACACCGGGACTCATACTGCGTCATTCTGCCGCTCGCCGGCCCAACCTTCCCGCCGGCGTCGGAAATGGCCGGCGACGGCAGGCAGACATTGTGCCCAAAGGGATTCTGCCCAACTGGTGGGTTCGCGTGACCTGGACCATGAGGGTTCGGCACAATGCGGGACATGGGTCCCGACTGAGAGGGACCGATCGGCCCGACAGATCGTTGAGATGAGGGAGCAGATGACTGCGGAGTTCGTGCGTCTGGAGGTTGCCGACGGCGTCGGCACGATCCGCCTCGACCGTGCGAAGGCGATGAATGCCATCAGCCTCCAGGTGCAGGACGAGTTGCGAATCGCTGCGGCGGAGGCGACCGACCGGGCCGACGTACGGGCCGTCGTCGTCTGGGGTGGTGAGAAGGTCTTCGCCGCCGGCAACGACGTCAAGGAGATGTCGTCGATGTCCTACACGGACATGGTCGACCGGGTGCAGAAGCTGCAGGACGCGGTCAACGCGATCGCACGGATTCCCAAGCCCGTCGTCGCCGCGGTCAACGGCTATGCGCTCGGCGGCGGTTGTGAACTGGCGTTGGCCGCCGACGTGCGCTTCGCCGCGGACAACGCGGTGCTCGGCCAACCGGAGGTGCTGCTCGGCATCATCCCCGGGGCCGGCGGCACGCAGCGACTGCCCCGCCTCGTCGGTCCCAGCAAGGCCAAGGACCTGCTGTTCACCGGCCGCTTCGTGAAGGCTGACGAGGCCCTCGCCATCGGGCTCGTCGACCGCGTCGTCCCGGCCGCTGACGTGTACGCCGAGGCGTTCGCCTGGGCGTCCCGGTTCGCCACGGCGGCGCCGTACGCCCTGCGGGCAATCAAGGAGTCCGTCGACCGCGGTCTCGACGCCGACCTGGAGACTGGCCTGCAGATCGAGCGGCACAGTTTCGCGGCGATCTTCGCGACCGAGGACAGCCGCACCGGCATGCAGTCCTTCATCGAGAACGGCCCGGGCAAGGCCACCTTCGAAGGGCGGTGACGACGTGACCAACGACGAACCGAAGCAGGAGTCGAAGGAAGCAGCGCGGGCCGGCGACGTCGCCGAGTCGACCGATCCCGCGGTTGCTCGGCGATCGCTGGCCGTGGCGCGCGTGCGGGACAACCTCTCGCGCGCGGTGTGGATCGTGTGCATGGCGTTCGCGCTCGTGCTCGCGATCGCCGCCTTCACCTACGCGCTCGAGGCCAACGAGTCCAACACCCTGGTCAAGCTCGTCCGCGATCTGGCCGACGTCCTCGACCTGAGCTTCTTCGACCTCGACAACCCGGTGAAGGCGTTCGAGGGCAAGAACGCAGTGGTGAAGACCGCACTGTTCAACTACGGCCTGGCCTCGGTCGTCTATCTGGTCATCGGTCGCACGCTCGAACGCGTCATCCGTCCGTGACAGACGCCACGTGGACCGGACTCCCGCCGGTCCTGACCGGACGGTAACCTGCAAAACGCTGTCCCCGTCGGGGACCACGTTCGTTCCCTGCCCGGCCACGGTGCAGGGCTCACGTTGCACAGGAAGGGGCCGTTGCGGCCACAACCATGACTCTCTCCAACATTGTCGTCCTTGTGAAGTACGTTCCCGACGCCACGGGTGACCGGAAGTTCGAGGCGGACAACACCGTCGACCGCGTCGGCGTCGACGGGCTCCTGTCCGAGCTCGACGAGTACGCCGTCGAGCAGGCTCTCCAGATCAAGGAGAAGCGCGCTGACGAGGAGATCACCGTCACCGCGCTGACCGTGGGTCCGGCCGAGGCCGAGGCTGCTGTCCGCAAGGCGCTGCAGATGGGCGCCGACAAGGCTGTCCACGTGCAGGATGACGCGATCGCGGGCTCCGACGCCGTCGCCACCTCGCTGGTGCTCGCCAAGGCCATCGAGAAGATCGGCGTCCCTGAGCTCGTCGTCGGTGGCCTCGCGTCGACCGACGGCGGCATGAGTGTCGTCCCGGCGATGCTGGCCGAGCGCCTCGGTCTTCCGCAGGTCACGCTGGCCGCGGTCGTCGAGACCCAGGGTGACCAGGTCCGCATCAAGCGTGACGGCGACACCGCCACCGAGGTCATCGGCGGCGCCCTGCCGCTCGTCCTCTCGGTCACTGACCAGTCCGGCGAGGCGCGCTACCCGTCCTTCAAGGGCATCATGGCCGCGAAGAAGAAGCCGCTGGAGACGCTGAGCCTGTCCGACATCGGCGTGGACGCCTCCGCGGTCGGTCTCGATGCCGCCTGGACCAAGGTCGAGGCGACCACCGCCCGCCCGCCGCGCACCGCCGGCGAGATCGTCAAGGACGAGGACGGCTCGGGCGCCACGGCGCTGGTCGACTTCCTCGCCTCCAAGAAGTTCATCTGAGAACCAGGAAGGGATCGAATAGTCATGTCTGAAGTTCTCGTTCTGGTCGACCACGTCGACGGCGCGGTCCGCAAGCCCACCCTCGAGCTGCTCGCGATCGCGAAGCGGATCGGTTCCCCCTCGGCCGTCTTCATCGGTGGCGCCGACAAGGCCGACGCTGCCGCGGAGGCCGTGAAGGCCTACGGTGCCGACAAGGTCTACGTCGTCGACGACGCCGAGATCAAGGGCTACCTCGTGGCCCCCAAGGCCGAGGTGCTCCAGCAGCTCGCCGAGAAGGCTTCCCCGGCCGCCATCCTGATCCCGGCTTCCGCCGAGGGCAAGGAGATCGCCGGCCGTCTCGCGATCAAGCTCTCCTCGGGTCTGATCACCGACGCCGTCGACGTCCGGGTGGAGGGTGGCGACATCACGACCACCCAGTCCGTCTTCGCCGGCAACTTCACCGTCGACGCCAAGGTCGTCAAGGGCACGCCGATCATCGCGGTCAAGCCCAACGCCGCCGCTCCCGAAGAGGGTGCCGGTGCTGGTGCCGTCGAGCAGTTCGCCGCCGCGATCTCCGATGCCGCCAAGACCGCCCAGATCGTCGCCGCGCAGCCGCGTCAGTCGACCGGTCGCCCCGAGCTCACCGAGGCCGCCATCGTGGTCTCCGGTGGTCGTGGCACCGGCGGTGACTTCACCGCTGTCGAGGCCTTCGCCGACTCCCTCGGCGCGGCCGTCGGCGCTTCGCGTGCCGCTGTCGACTCCGGCTGGAAGCCGCACACCTTCCAGGTGGGCCAGACCGGCAAGGTCGTCTCCCCGCAGCTCTACGTCGCCAACGGCATCTCCGGTGCGATCCAGCACCGCGCCGGTATGCAGACCTCGAAGACGATCGTCGCCGTCAACAAGGACGAGGAGGCTCCGATCTTCGAGCTCGTCGACTTCGGTGTCGTCGGTGACCTCCACGCCGTCCTCCCGGCCGCCACCACGGCCATCGAGGCGCGCAAGGGCTGAGCCTGCACTTCACGTCGACAGGACGTCGTACCCGTTCGGGTGCGGCGTCCTGTTGCATGTGCGGCCCCGTGCATGTCCCTCAGCGATGAACGCGGGCACGACGACGAACGGGTCGTGACTCGCGAGGGAGTCACGACCCGTTGACGTGCGAGCCGGCCTGTGTCAGGCGGACTGCGTCTCCGTGCTGCCGCTGGTGCTGCCGTTGCCCGAGCCCGAGCCGCCGCGACGGCGACGTCGCCGGTTGCGGTTGGCAGGACGCTCGGCGTCGCTCGCGCCACCCTCGGTCGCCGGAGCGGCGTCGGACGCGGTCTCGGCGGGCGCCTCGGCGCCGTCGACCGGCTGGCCGCCACGGGTGCGGGTGCGGGTCCGGGTGCGCTCGGTCGTCCGCCGCTCGCCGGAACGACCCGACCGCTCACCGGAGCGCTCGCCCCGGTCAGCTCGGTCCGACCGCTCGGGGCGGGGAGCAGGGGCGGCAATGCGACCCTTCGTGCCGGGCACGATGCCCTGGTCGTGGTAGAGGTGCTCGGAGGTGGAGTAGGTCTCGATCGGCTCGTCGAACGGCAGGTCGAGGGTCTTGTTGATCATCTTCCAGCGGTGCACGTCGGTCGCGTCGACCAGGGTGATCGCGATGCCCGAGGCGCCCGCGCGACCGGTGCGACCGATCCGGTGGACGTAGGTCTTGTCGTCCTCGGGGCAGGTGTAGTTGACGACGTGGCTCACGCCCGACACGTCGATGCCGCGGGCCGCGACGTCGGTGGCGACGAGGACCTTGATATTGTCCTCGCGGAACTTGGTCAGCGCCTTCTCGCGGGCCACCTGGGCCATGTCACCGTGCAGCGGGCTGGCCTTGAAGCCGCGCTCGACGAGGTCGTCGGCGACGCGCTGGGCCTGGCGCTTGGTGCGGGTGAACACGATCATCTTGTCGGCGTCCTCGGCCTGCAGCAGGCGACCGAGGATCTCCGGCTTGTCGAGGTCGTGGGCCAGGTAGATGAACTGGGCGGTGGCGGGCACCGTCGCGTTCTCGTACGACGACTCGGCCCGGATGTTCATCGGGTGGCGCATGTGCATGCGTGCCAACGCGACGATCGCCGACGGCATGGTGGCCGAGAACAGCATCGTCTGGCGGGTCTCGGGGGTGAGCCGCAGCAGCTTCTCCACGTCGGGGAGGAAGCCGAGGTCGAGCATCTCGTCTGCCTCGTCGAGGACCAGCGCGTGCACGTGGGAGAGGTCGAGGACCTTGCGGTTCGCGAGGTCGATCAGACGCCCCGGCGTACCGACGACGATGTCGACGCCCTCCTCGAGGGCCTCGATCTGCGGCTCGTAGCCGACGCCACCGTAGACGGCGAGGGTGCGCAGGCCGCGGTCCGCGGAGGCGAGGGTGATGTCGCTGTAGACCTGGAGCGCGAGCTCGCGGGTCGGGGCCACGACGAGTGCCTGCGGCTTCCCCTGGGGGAGCTCGGCGTAGTCGGGGTCGCTCGGGGCGACGCTGCGCTGGATGACCGGGATGCTGAAGGCCAGCGTCTTGCCGGTTCCGGTGCGGGCCTGGCCGATGAGGTCGGTGCCCAGGAGTGCGACGGAGAGGGTCATCTCCTGGATCGCGAAGGGGTGGACGATGCCCTTGCGCTCGAGCGCGTCGCAGATCTGCGGCATGACGCCGAGGTCGCGGAAGGTGGGCTTGTTGTCAGCGCTGGTGTCGGCAGTGGACGCAGCGGTGCTGTCGTTGGAAGTCAGGATCTTTCGCTTTCGTGAGTGTCGTCAGCCGGGTTGGCGTGGCGCCAGATCAATGCGGCTGTTCACACTCAGCCGCGCACATACGTGGGCGGGTGCCCAGCGGGCCGTCCCGCGTCCAACGGTGGGGCGGACAGGCTCTCGCTGTGAGCCACCCTACTTGTAGCCTGCTCGCATGGTTGAATCCGCCGACGCGACCACACCCACCGCCGACGCCGATCCGGCCTACCGTGAGGCGGTCGTGGACCTCCTTGCCGCCATCGCGTACGGCGAGATCTCGGCCTTCGAGCGGCTCGCGGAGGACGCCAAGCTGGCGCCGACCCTGGCCGACAAGGTCGACCTCGCCACCATGGCGAGTGTCGAGCTGACCAAGGTGCACGCCCTCTCCGAGCGGATCCGGGCCCTGGGCGCCGACCCCTTCGCCGCGATGGCGCCCTTCCGCGAGCCCCTGGACGCCTTCCACCGCCACACCGCTCCGGCGGACTGGCACGAGGGCCTGGTCAAGGCGTACGTCGGCGACGGGCTCGCCAACGACTTCTACCGCGAGATCGCGGCCTATCTGGACCCTGAGACCCGTGACTTGGTCGTCACCACGATGCAGGAGGGCACCCACTCCGCCTTCGCCGTCGACCGGGTTCGTGCGGCGATCGCCGTCGACCCCCGTCTCGGCGGTCGCCTGGCCCTGTGGGGACGCCGGCTGATGGGGGAGGCGCTCACGCAGGCCCAGCGAGTGGCGGCCGACCGCGACGCCCTCACCGCGTTGCTCGCCGGCGGTGTCGACCGTCCGGGGCTCGACCTGGCGGCGATGGGGCGGATGTTCACGCGGTTGACCGAGCGACACATGGCGCGGATGACCGAGCTGGGCCTCGAGGCCTGATTCTCCCGAGGCCTCGGGCCTCAGTCGCGGTTCGCCGGGCT
>JASLDK010000142.1 GCA_030145945.1 Nocardioides sp. | reverse complement strand
CTCGTGGCACCACCGCACCGGGCAGGCGCACGGCATCACCCACTCGGCGCTGCGCAAGGAGTGCGGCGGACCTGCCGCCGCGGTGGCCAACGCCGATCAGTTGCGCAAGCGGATCGACCGGATCCGCGAATGGTCGGTCCGCAAGACCTCCTGAGCGATCAGCCCTCGAACTTCCGGACGCCGGGCCCGGGCCGGGTGGCGACCTGACGCGGGTCATCGACGTGGTGGCCGGCGGCGCAGTGGACCTCGACGTGCACTGGCTCCGCGCACTCGCGGTGCACGAACACCGTGGGCGGCCCGGCGGGGTCGGCGAAGTGGCGATCGCCCCAGGCGGTGATGGCGAGCAGGACCGTCTGGAGCTCCAGGCCCATCTCGGTCAGCCGGTACTCGTGACGGGTGCGGGTGCCGGGCTCGCGGTAGGGCTCCCTGCGCAGGATGCCCTGCTCGACGAGCGTGGCGAGCCGGTCCGTGAGCACCTGGCGGGGGATGCCGGCGTGGCGACGGATGTCGTCGAAGCGGCGTACGCCGAGGAAGACCTCCCACAGCACGACGACCGTCCATCGCTCGCCCAGGATCGCCATCGCCCGGCCGAGGGTGCAGTTGTCGACCGACCACGCGAGTGCCGCAGGACTGTCCACGCGGCCAGCATAGAGCGAGCCAGGTCTCATTGACAGACCCAGCCTCGTCCGGCAACGATGGCGGCATGACTGAGTCCGCGAAAAAGACCCAGGCCGACGGGCAGGCCGCAGCGCTCGATCTGATGGCCCTCGACGGGTTCGAGCAGCTGTGCGCGATCCGTGATGGGCTGCTCCCGGCGGCGCCGATCGCCGAGACGCTGGGTTTTGCCGGCATGGACGTGCCCGAGCGCGGCACCGCGATCTTCGAGCTCGACCCCGAGCTGCGTCACTACAACCCGATCGGCAGCGTGCACGGCGGCGTCTTCGCCACCCTGCTCGACTCCGCCTGTGGCTGCGCGGTGCACTCCACCCTCGCCGTCGGCGAGGGCTACACCTCGCTCGACCTGACCGTGAAGTTCCTCAAGGCGGTCACGGTCGACTCCGGCCGGCTGCGCGCCATCGGGACGGTGCTGCAGCGCGGCCGGCGTACTGCTCTCGCCGAGGCCAAGCTGTACGACGGCCGTGACCGGCTGGTCGCCTACGCGTCCAGCACCTGCATGATCTTCAGCTGACCCGGCACGAAGTAGCGCCGAAAACGCGCCCACCCGGCTCGAACTGGCGCCCGAAACGTGCCGACCCGGCTCGAAATGACGAGTCATGTGTCATTTCGAGCCGGGTCGACGCGATCGCCGAGTCAGTTTGTGCCGGGTCGGCGTGAATTTTCAGCCAGTTCGAGCCGGGTCGGTCAGGCGAGGTCCCCGAGTGCCTCGGCTTCGGCCTCCTCGGGGGAGTGCGGTGCGGGGTGCCGTGCAGGGCCGTGTTGATGGTGCGGCCGCCGGCGATCATGACCACGACGCCCACGGCGACGGCGATCCCGCCGAACCAGAAGGGGGCGGCGGAGCCCTGGTGCTCGGCCAGCTTGAGTGCGACGTACGGCCCGACGGCGCCGCCGGTGAACCGGACGAAGGAGTACGCCGAGGACGCCACCGGCCGTTCGACCGGGGCAGCGCCCATGACGGCCTCGGTGACAAGCGTGTTGATGACGCCGAGGAAGGCGCCGGCGACGATGATGCCGACGATGACGACGGTCGCGGTGGATGCGCCGACCGCCATCAGGAACAGGTCGAGCGCGAACAGCGCGAGCGCACCGATGAGGGCCGGCACGGTGCCGATCCGACGTTGGATCCACGGTGCGAGCGCGACTGAGGCGACGGCGAGCAGGATGCCCCAGCCGAAGAAGATCCAGCCGATCTGCATGATGCTGGCCTCCGGCAGCGCGAACGGGCCCGCGGCGAGCAACGAGAAGAAGCCGAGGTTGTAGCAGACGGCGACGGCCGCGATCACCGCGAGCGCCGGGTGGCGCAGTGCGCGGAACGGGTCGGCGAGCGTCGTACGACGAGGGGCGGGCGGCGTCGCAGGCAGGAAGATCGCGGTCGCGACGAGGGCGATCGTCATCAGCGCGGAGACGCCGAAGAACGGCCCGCGCCAGGACTGCTCACCGAGCAGGCCGCCGACGAGCGGGCCGGACGCGATGCCGAGGCCGAGCGCGGCCTCGAACAGGATGATCGCCTGCGCCAACGAGCCCTTCGAGGCGCTGACGATGGTCGACAGGGCGGTGGCGATGAACAGCGCATTGCCCAGCCCCCAGCCCGCGCGGAAGCCGATCACCGCGCCGACGGATCCGGACATGCCCGCCAGTCCGGCGAAGACGATGATCAACGCGAGACCGGCGAGCAGCGTCTTCTTGGCTCCGATGCGTGTCGACACGACACCGGTCACGAGCATCGCAACGCCCATCACCGCCATGTAGCTGGTGAACAGCAGCGACACCTGGCTCGGCGTCGCCTCCAGCTTGGCCGCGATCTCCTTGAGGATCGGGTCGACCAGGCCGATGCCCATGAACGCGATGACGCAGGCGAAGGCGACCGCCCAGACGGCGCGCGGCTGACGCAGGAACGAGCCCTGGTCGGCAGTTTCGCCTGAACTGGTGGGGGACTGGCTGGGGAGGGTGGAGGTCACGATCTTCCTTCCGAGGGTTCCGTGGGTGCAAGGACGGCCTGGAGCACGGCCACGGTGGTCGCGAGGTCGTCGGTGGTGAGGTCGGTACGCCGGGCGAGCCGGTCGCGCACGAGCGCGGCGCTGCTGCGGCGTACCCGATCGAGCTCGGCGCGGCCGGCGGCCGTCGTCGTCACGAGACTGCTGCGGGCGTCGGCTGGGTGGGGCTCCTTGGTGACCCAGCCCTGTTCGACGAGCTGGTTGACCTGCCCGGTCATGGTCGGCTGCGAGCAGCGGTCGATCTGGGCGAGCGCCGTAATGCCGATGGGCCCGGTCTCGTCGAGGATCGAGAGCACGCGGGTGCCGGCACTGGGGGCGTATTCCCGCCGGACCAGGCGCAGCACGCGTGCGGTCTGGATGATCAACTCGGCGCTGAGGGCGTCGACGTCATGAGTGGTCACGTCCCACGACTTTACATCGGAAACCTATATAAGTCACGCCGGGTGTCCGCCCTGGCTGGCACACTCACTGCCATGCCCACCTATGTCGCGTTCCTGCGCGCCATCAACCTCGGCCCGAACCGCAAGTTCCCCAAGGCCGACATCGTCGCCGCCACCGAGGCGGCCGGCGGCACGGACGTGCTGACCCACATCAACACCGGCAACGTGCGGGTCACCCTGGGGGCGCGCTCACGGGCCAAGGTCGAGGCCTTGCTCGAGGACGCCTACGCCCGCCACATCGGCTTCGAGGTGCCGACCATCGCCTTCACGCCCGCCGAGCTCGCCGCCATCGCCGCCGACGCGCGCGAGCTGACCGCCAGCCGCTCGGACCTCGAGCGGCACTACGTCTATCTCCTCAAGGACGAACCCGATCCCACCCTGGTGGCCGCGACGCAGGCCCTGGGGGACGACGTCAACCAGCTCGTCGTACGCCGTCGCGCGGCGCACCTCCTGCTCGGGCCGGGCTACGTCGCCGGCAACGTCGATCAGTTCAAGCTGGAGAAGTCGTTGCGGGTCGTGGCGACCAGCCGCAACTTCAACGTCGTCACCACACTGGCCGACAAGTGGTGCTCCTGACCCCTTGTGACACGATGGAGCCGTGACGACCGCGAGCCCGGAGAAGGTCGATCCGGGAGTCCAGCAGGATCTCACCCCGGACGCGATCATGCTCACCGACACCCCCTGGGTGACGGTGGTGTGGAACGACCCCGTCAACCTGATGTCCTATGTCAGCTTCGTCTTCCAGAAGCACTTCGGCTACAGCAAGAAGAAGGCCGAGAAGCTGATGATGGAGGTCCACGAGGACGGCAGGTCCGTCGTCAGCAGCGGCACCCGTGAGGAGATGGAGCGCGACGTGCAGGCGATGCACGAGTACGGCCTGTGGGCGACCCTTTCGAAAGCTGAGTAGTGACTTCTGGATTCGTCCGGCATCGCCGGAGCAAACGCATCATCGCGACGTTCTCGGTCTTCGAGGCCGACCTGTTGCGATCCCTGGCCGCCCAGCTCGTCGAGCTGCTGCACAACGAGTCGGCGATCCCCAGCGCCGACCGCGACCCGCTCGAGGCGCTCCTCGACTTCTCCGGCCCCACCACCGAGCCCGAGGACCCCGTGCTGCGGCGGTTGTTCCCGACGGCATACCTCGGCGACGACGACGCGGCCGGCGAATTCCGTCGCTTCACCGAGGGCGGCCTGCGCGACGGCAAGTCCCGTGCGGCCGCCACCATCATCGACGTCCTCGAGGAGGCCGGGCTGCCGCCGGAGCCGACGGGCGAGGACCTCACCATCGACGTCGAGCTCGACCCGGAGACCGCACTGGTCTGGATGCGGTCCTTCACGGACCTGCGCCTTGCCCTCGGCACCCGCCTCGAGGTCGAGGAGGGCGATGAGGACCACTGGGACTCGCTGCCGGACGACGACCCGCGAGCACAGGCCCACCACATCTACGACTGGTTGGGCTTCCTCCAGGAGACCCTGGTCCACGCGATGCGCTGACCCGGGTCAGGGCTTGACGCAGAGCACCGGGCACGCGGCCTCGAGGATGATCCGCTGCGCGACGCTGCCCAGCAGCAGCTTGCCGACCGGCGAGCGGTGCCGGATGCCGACGACGACCAGCGTCGCCTGCTCCTCGGCGGCCGTGGCCACGACCGCCTCGGCGACGTCCGCCACCACCTCGTGCCGTACGACGACCTCGAGCCCCTCGGCGACCAGCCGGTCGTGCACGGCGGCGATGGCGTCGTCGTGCGCGAACCGGCGGTCGACAAGGCTGCCGCCCTGGGTGCCGTTGACGACCACCAGCCGTACGCCGTCGAGCCGGGCCAGCCCCGCGGCGTGCTCGAGCGCGGCCTCGCCGTAGCGATCGGCGCTGTAGGCGACCACGATGCTCATCGGTTCACCAGCTCCTCGTTCTCGGTCTCGGTGTCGGTGCGGGTGGCAGGAGGAGTACGGCGGCCGCGGATCGCGCCGGCGACCATCGCGACCAGCATGAGCGCGATCGCGACGTACACGGCGACGGCGACGGGCTCGCTCCACAGCGTGCTGACGTCACCGGCGGAGATGTTCAGCGCCGTGGTGAGCTGCAGCTCGAGCGCCGGGCCGAGGATGACGCCGACGATGAGCGGCAGCACCGGGAGGCCGAAGCGGCGCATCGCCAGTCCCAGCAGGCCGAGCAGGATGAGCAGCGCGAGGTCGAACGGCTCGAAGTTGGCGGTGTAGGCGCCGAGCGTCGCGAAGAACAGGATGCCGGCGTAGAGCTGTGGCCGCGGGATCTGGAGCAGCTTGGCCCACAGCGGCGCCATCGGCAGGTTGATCACGAGCAGCAGCGCGTTGGCGATGACCAGGCTGGCGAGCAGGCCCCACACGAGCTTGGGCTCGTTGCTGAGCAGCTGGGGACCGGGCTGGATGCCATAGCTCTGCAGCGCCAGCAGCATGATCGTCGCGGTCGCTGTGGTCGGCAGGCCCAGCGTCAACAGCGGGAGCAGGGTGCCGGCGGCGGACGCGTTGTTGGCGGCCTCCGGTCCGGCGACGCCCTCGATGGCGCCCTTGCCGAACTCCTCGGGGTTCTTGGCGAGCTTCTGCTCGGCCGCGTAGGAGAGGAACGTCGGGACCTCGGCGCCGCCGGCGGGGACCGCGCCGAAGGGGAAGCCGAGCGCCGTTCCGCGCAACCACGGCTTCCACGAGCGCTTCCAGTCCTCGCGGCTCATCCAGGGCTGCCCGACGGGGATGATCTCCAGCGGCTTGCGGCGCAGGTGGGCGGCGACCCACAACGCCTCGCCGATCGCGAAGATCCCGACCGCGACCACGACGACGTCGATGCCGTCGGCGAGCTGGGCGTTGCCGAAGGTCAGCCGGGCCTGCCCGGTCGCGGTGCCGACGAGTGCGATCGCGAGACCGAGGAAGAGCGAGATGAAGCCACGCAGCTTGGACGATCCGAGCACCATCGTGACCGCGAAGAACGCGAGCACCATCACCGCGAAGTACGAGGGCGCGCCGAGCGTCACGACCACGTCGGCGACCCGGGGCACGAGCACCCACAGCAGCACCGTGCCGATCGTGCCGGCCACGAAGGAGCCGATCGCGGCGGTGGCGAGCGCCTGGGCCGCGCGGCCCGACTTCGCCATCTTGTTGCCCTCGATCGCGGTGATCACCGACGACGACTCGCCTGGTGTGTTGAGCAGGATGGAGGTGGTCGAGCCGCCGTACATGCCGCCGTAGTAGATGCCGGCAAACATGATGATGGCGCTGTCGACTCCGACGCTGTAGGTCACCGGCAGCAGCAGGGCCAACGCCATCGCCGGGCCGATGCCCGGCAGTACGCCGACGGCGGTGCCGAGCAGCACGCCGATGAGCGCGAAGAGCAGGTTCTCGGGAGTCAGGGCCGTCTGGAAGCCCTCGAGCAGCAGGTCCATCAGAGCACTCCGTCCAGGATGCCGGCGGGGATGGGCAGGCCGAGCAGGACGTAGAAGGCGTACCAGCTGCCGAACGACAGCGCCGCGCCGATCGCGAGGTTGCGGACCCATGCCTTGCTGCCGAGCACGTACGTCGCACCGGCGAACAGCAGCGCGCCCGTGATCGCCCAGCCCAGCCAGTCGATGAGCAGCAGGTTGGCGACCAGGACCGCGACCAGCAGGCCGATCGTGCGCAGGTCGGTGCCCTGGCTGAGGTCGATGTCCTCACCCTCCTCGGCCTCCGGCTTGTCGCCACGGGCGGTGGCGATCGCGAGCAGGACGCCGAGCAGGAGCAGGGCCGCGCCGACGACGTACGGCGGGGCGTAGGGCTGCACCGGCTGGTCGGCGAACGCGCGATCGAGCGTCGATGCGTCGTAGACGATGTAGCCGCCGGCGAGCACGAGGAATGCGGCGAGGCCGTACTGCGCCTTGTCGATCACCGTGGGCTTGGCGGTGGGGGTGGTGGCGCTCATGCGAGTCCCAGCTCCTTCAGCGTGTCGGCCACGCGGGCGTCCTGCTCGACCAGGAAGTCCTCGAACTCCTGGCCGGTGGCGAAGTTGTCGGTCCAGCCGTTGTCGGCCAGCGCCTGCTTCCACTCCTTCGTGTCGTGCATCTTGGTGAGCAGGTCGGTGAGGTAGTCGCGCTGTGCATCCGAGATGCCCGGAGGGGCCAGGACGCCGCGCCAGTTGGTGAAGACCAGGTCGACCCCGGACTCGGTCAGCGTGGGTGCGTCGATGCCGTCGAGGCGCTCGTCGCCGGAGACGGCGAGGACGCGGAGCTTGCCCTCGTCGATCTGGGCCTCGAACTCGCCGAGGCCGGACATGCCGATGTCGATCTTCTCGCCGAGCAGGGCCGTGGTGAGGGGGCCGCCGCCGTCGTAGGAGATGTAGCGGACCTTCTTGGGCGGTACGCCGATCGCGGCCGCGAGCTGCATCGGAAACAGGTGGTCGGGTCCGCCGTTGCCGGAGCCGCCGCCGACCGTGATCGCGCCGGGGTCCTTCTTCCAGGCCTCGACCAGGTCGCCGACCGTCGTGAAGGGGGAGTCGGCGGGCACCAGGATGCCCTCCTGCTCCTCGACGAGCCGAGCGATCGGCGTCATCTTGAGCGGTGTCGCCTCGGACCTGTTCGTGTAGACCGCGCCGACGACGCCGAGCCCCATCGTCATCATGAGGTCGTCGGAGCCCTTCTCGTTGAGCAGCCGCTGCATCGCGACCGTGCCGCTCGCGCCCTGCACGTTGCGGACCTCGAAGCGGCCGGTCAGGTCGTTGTCCTGCATCGCGCGCACCGCGGCGCGTCCGGTCAGGTCGTAGCCACCACCGGGACTGTTGGGGATGAACATCCGCAACCGTCGGCTGGTCGGGTCGTCCGAGCTGCGGGTGACCCCGCAGCCGGTCGCGAGCAGGGCGAGCGCCAGTGCGAGAAGAGTCGCCACCAGCCGTTTCATGGAACCTCCCGGGGTCGGGTCGTGACCGCTGTCACTCGCGATCCGTGCCAGCATGTCGGTGGGCTGTGGCGCTCGTCACGCTTGCGGACGTAGAGGAGGTTGTGGTCGTTGTGGTCACCGTTGCGACGCGGTGAGTTGACCCTCGCCGCCAAGGTGCTGCTCCTCGAGCTCACCGTCGTCGCGACCCTTCTGGTCGCGGTCGCGGTGCTGGGCATCCGCACGTCCAACGCCAACTTCGCCGAGGACCGGGGCGCACAGATGCGCTCGGCAGCCGAGTACGTCGCCGCGCTGCCTGCCCTGCGCGGTGAACTCGACCGGGCGCGGAGCGGCGCGATCCCGGCGAGCGACCTGCCCCGCGCGCTGGCGCCCTTCCTCACGGCGGGGCTGAGCGTGCGTGGCGCCGAGACCGTGACGATGGTCGCGCCCGACGGCACCACGATCGCCGCGACCGACCCGAGGCGGGTGGGCCGGCGTGCGCCCCTCGGCAGTAGCGACGCGCTGCGAGGCCGCGGGTGGTCGGGTGACGTGGCGCCCGAGGGACACCGCGCCGTCGCCGCCCACGCGCCGGTGATCTCCGAGGTCGACGGTGCGCTGCTGGGGATCGTGACGGCCGAGGTGGAATACCCCACCCTGGCCGACCAGGTCGCCACCGCCGCGCCCGACCTCGCGCTCTTCCTCGGACTCGGGGCGTTGCTGGGCCTTGCCGGGACGTGGTTCGTCTCGCGCGTCGTACGACGTTCCACGCGCGGGCTCGGCGCCACCGAGCTCGCCAACCTCGCCGACCACCGCGAGGCGTTGCTCCACGCGATCCGCGAGGGTGTCGTCGGTGTCGGGACCGACGGCCGGGTCACCGCGATGAACGACGCCGCCCGGGTCACGTTGGGAGTGGATCAGGGCCCCGATCCGGTCGGTCGGCCGGTCGCCGATCTGGGTCTCGATCCGCACGTGATCGCCCTGCTGACCGGTGAGGGCGCGGACGTGCGCGATGCGCTGGCCCTGGTCGGCACGCGGGTGGTCGTCTTCAACCGCGGTCGTGCATCGACGGGTGGACGCGGCATCGGGACCGTGACCACCCTGCGCGACCGCACCGAGCTGGTGTCCTTGCAGAGCCAGCTGAGCTCCAATCTCTCGATCACCGACACCCTGCGAGCGCAGACCCACGAGTTCGACAACCGTCTGCACACGATCTCGGGCCTGGTCCAGCTGGGGGAGTACGACGAGGTGGCGGCGCTCGTCGGGACGCTGACCCGTCACCGTGCCGACGTCGGAGAGCATGTCGCGAAGCGGCTCGCGGACCCGGCGGTGGCGGCGCTGGTCGTCGCCAAGCATGCGGTCGCCGAGGAGAGGGGCGTGATGCTCGAGCTCGACCCGGGATCGCGGTTGGGCTCGCTCGCGCCCGAGATCAGCGCCGACCTGACGACCATCCTGGGCAACCTGGTCGACAACGCGGTCGACGCGTGCGCCGGCCGTGGTGACGCCGTGGTCGAGCTGTGGCTGCATGACGGTGGGGACGTCGTCAACGTCCGGGTCCGCGACAACGGCCCGGGCATCCCGCCGGACCACCGCGACGCGGTCTTCGTCCGCGGCTTCTCCACGAAGGAGGAGGTCCTCGGCGGTCGGGGGATCGGGCTCGCGTTGGTCCGGCTGATCTGCGTGCAGCGAGGTGGCACCGTGGTCGTCGACGACGCGGATCCCCAAGGGATGCCCGGTTCCGGTGGCGCCGAGTTCCGCGTGGTGCTCCCGCTCGGCTCCGTGGTGGGACAGGATGGGCGACCGTGACTGCAGGAGCCCCGGCGCTGCGCGTGCTGGTCGTGGACGACGACTTCATGGTGGCGCGCATCCATGGCCGGTTCGTCGAACAGACCGACGGCTTCGAGGTCGTCGGCACGGCGCGCACCGGGGCCGAGGCGCTCGAGCTCGCAGCCGTGCTCGATCCGGACCTGGTGCTGCTCGACGTCCACCTTCCGGACATGTCGGGGCTCGACGTGCTCGAACGGCTGCGCGCCCGGGCGCGTGATCGGTCCAGCGTCCGCCGTGACGTGGCGGTCGTGATGGTCACCGCCGAACGCGGCGCCCCGGCGGTCAGTGCCGCCCTGCACGGAGGCGCGCTCCACTACCTCGTCAAACCCTTCGAGTACGCCGACCTGGCCGAGCGGCTGCGCCAGGTCGCGGCGACCCTGGCGACCCTGACCGATCCGCTCGAGAGGCGCGCGGACGGCCCGGCCGAGGTCGACCAGGCGACAATCGACCGCGTGTTCGGGGCCGGCCGGGCGCTCGACGTGCCCCAGCGTCTCCCGAAGGGGCTCAGCTCGGAGACCGCCGGCCTGGTGCTGGAGGCGGCGCGCGCGGCCGGAGAGATCTCCGCCTCGGAGACGGCGGACGCTGTCGGTCTGTCCCGGGTGACGGCGCGCCGCTACCTGGAGCACTTCGTCGACGTCGGCATCGCCGAGGTGCGCCTGCAGTACGGCGGGACTGGGCGGCCCGAGCGCAGGTATCGCCTCAGCACTTAGGCTTGGCTCCGTGACCGCGATCGACAACCGTCCTGAGACCTCGACACCCCGGGCCACCATGTCCGGTGACACGCAGGGGTTCTGGGAACGCCTCGCCCTGGCCCTGTTCATCGCCCTTCCGTTCGTCGCGTTCGCCGCCGCGATCCCGGTCGCCTGGGGTGGTTGGCTCGGCTGGAGCGACGTCGCGATCACCTTCGTGATGTATGCCCTGACCCTGCACGGCATCACCGTCGGGTTCCACCGGCTCTTCACGCACAAGTCGTTCAAGCCCAACCGCGCGGTCAAGATCACCCTCGCGATCCTCGGGTCGATGGCCGTCGAGGGTCCGGTGATCCGCTGGGTCGCCGACCACCGCAAGCACCACAAGTTCTCCGACAAGGACGGCGACCCGCACTCGCCGTGGCGCTACGGCAACAGCATGCGCGGGCTGACGAAGGGCTTCGTGTGGGCGCACGTCGGCTGGTTGTTCGACCCGGAGCAGACGCCGATCGAGAAGTACGCACCCGACCTTGCCAAGGACAAGGACCTGGTCCGCATCTCCCGCACCTTCTGGGTGTGGGTGCTGACCTCGATCTTCCTGCCGCCCGTCCTCGGCGCCCTCGTGACCTGGTCGTGGCAGGGCGCACTGACCGCCTTCTTCTGGGGCACCGTCGTCCGGATCGGTCTGATCCACCACGTCACCTGGTCGATCAACTCGATCTGCCACACCCTCGGCGAGCGGCCGTTCGCCTCGCGTGACTTCTCCGGCAACGTGTGGTGGCTCGCCATCCCGTCCGGCGGGGAGTCCTGGCACAACCTGCACCACGCCGAGCCGACCTCGGCGCGACACGGCGTCAAGCGCTTCCAGTTCGACACCTCGGCACGCGTGATCTGGGTGCTCGAGAAGTTCGGTTGGGTGCGCGACGTCCGCTGGCCCACGCCCGAACGGCTCGAGGCCAAGTCCGTCGCCTGATGTCCGTCGCGTGATGCCGATGCCGGGGCTGCCCGGCTGACGCCATACCCTTGACCGCGTGCTGCGGATCGATCAGGCGACGTACGACGCCCTCGTGGACCATGCCAAGCGCGACCACCCGGTGGAGGCCTGCGGCATGGTCGTCGGCCCGATCGGCAGCGACCGCGCGGCCCGACACATCGAGATGGTCAACGCCGCGGGCAGCCCGACGTTCTACGAGTACGACTCGACGGACCTGCTCCACCTCTACCGCGAGCTGGACGACCGCGACGAGGAGCCGGTGGTGATCTACCACTCGCACTCCGCGACCGAGGCCTACCCGAGCGTCACCGACATCAACCTGGCCAGCGAGCCCGGCGCGCACTATGTGCTCGTCGGCACGCAGGAGCACGGGAATAACCCCGGCCCCGTGGAGTTCAGGTCCTACAGAATCATCGACGGCGTCGTGACCGAGGAAGAGGTCACCATCACCGCCGACCAGGCAACCGAGGAGAGCAGCTGACATGGCCATCGAGGTCCGGATCCCGACCATCCTGCGCACCTACACGGGGGGCGAGAAGGCGGTCAACGCCGACGGCGCCACGCTGAGCGCGCTCATCGACTCCCTCGAGGCCAACCACCCCGGCATCAAGGACCGCCTCGTCGAGGACAAGGGCAACGGGATCGAGCTGCGTCGCTTCGTCAACGTCTACATCAACGACGAGGACGTCCGCTTCATCGGCAGCCTCGACGCCGAGCTGTCCGACGGCGACCAGGTCGTCATCCTGCCGGCCGTCGCCGGCGGCGCTCGCTGAGCGTCGTACGAGAAGTCTGAGCAGCCCGACCGCATGGCGCGCTACGACAGTCTCCTGACCTCCGTCGGCAACACGCCGCTGGTGGGGCTGCCGCGACTGTCGGCACCGTTCAACGGCCCCGGCAGGCCGGAGATCCGGATCTGGGCCAAGCTCGAGGACCGCAACCCGACCGGCTCGATCAAGGACCGCCCGGCCCTGAAGATGATCGAGGAGGCCGAGAAGGACGGGACCCTGCGTCCCGGCTGCACGATCCTCGAGCCGACCTCCGGCAACACCGGCATCTCGATCGCGATGGCCGCCAAGCTCAAGGGCTACCGCACCGTCTTCGTGATGCCGGAGAACACCTCCGAGGAGCGGCGCCAGCTGCTGCGGATGTGGGGAGCCGAGATCGTCTCCTCGCCGGCTGCCGGTGGATCCAACGAGGCGGTCCGAGTCGCGAAGCAGATCGCGGCCGAGCACCCCGACTGGGTGATGCTCTACCAGTACGGCAACGCCGCCAACGCCCTCGCGCACGAGGAGGGCACCGGCCCCGAGCTCCTCGCCGACCTGCCCTCGATCACCCATTTCGTGGCGGGTCTCGGCACCACCGGGACGCTGATGGGTGTCTCGCGCTTCTTCCGCCGCGCGCAGCCCGACGTGAAGATCGTCGCCGCCGAACCGCGCTACGGCGAGCTCGTCTATGGCCTGCGCAACCTCGACGAGGGCTTCGTGCCCGAGCTCTACGACGCCGAGCTGATCGACAGCCGCTTCTCGGTCGGCCCCCGCGACGCCGTACGCCGCGTGCGTGAACTGCTCGAGCTCGAGGGCATCTTTGCCGGCATCTCCACCGGCGCGATCCTGCATGCCGCGCTCGGTCAGGCCGCCAAGGCCGTCAAGGCGGGGGAGTCCGCCGACATTGCATTCGTCGTGGCCGACGGCGGCTGGAAGTACCTTTCGACCGGCGCCTATGAAGGCACCATCGACGAGGCCGAGGACCGGCTCGAGGGCCAGCTCTGGGCCTGACCCTCGGTCCGGTGTCGACTCACTTCCAGTTCAGGTCCTGCTTGTAGTCCCACAGGCTGTCAGGAACGGGCATGATGCCGAGCAGGTCGAGGCTGGCGTTGGCGACCTCGCCGTTGCGGATCGGCTGGACGGGGGCACCGAAGCCGGGGCGGCCCTTCTTGGGGTTGAGCCGCTCCGGGTTCAACGAGTAGAGCGGCTTGTTCGGCACATCGGCGCCCCAGAAGGCGAAGGCGACCCGGTAGTCCTCGCGGTTGGTCTTGATCATGTGGTTCTTGGTGCCGGGGATGCCGCCGTGGTCGGAGGTGAGCACGATGGTCGTGCTGTTCTTCAGGCTCGGTGTCGTCTCGACGGCGGTCATGATCGAGCCGACCAACTTGTCGACCTGCTTGACGCCCTTGAGGTAGCGCTTCGACATCCAGCCGTACTTGTGGCCCATCTGGTCCGGGCGACCGAGATGGACGAACGAGAACGTCGCCGGCTTGGTCGCCAGATCGGTGCGCAGGGCCGCGACGATCGCGTTGTCGTCCTCGACCTTGATCACGTTCTTGTCGACGGACGCCGGCCACGAGTTCTCGAAGAGCCAGAACTTCTGCTTGGTGGAGTACACCGCCGTCGTACCGCCGGCTGCGTGGACCTGGGTGAAGACCGAGTCGACCTCGTGCCCGGCGGCCTGCTGCACGGTCTTCGTCACGGTGTCGGTGTTCCAGGTGACACCGTGGCCGCCCTTCGATGCCTTGATCCGGCGCCCGGTGACCATGCTCGTGTGGTTGGGAAGCGTCACCGTCATCTCCAGTTGCGAGCGAGCGTTGAGCGTGCCCGCGCCCTCGTCGAGGATCAGCCGGTGCAGGCTCGGCGTACCGGTCGTGCCGAGCTTCTTCAGCGCGCGTGGGTTCAGGCCGTCGACCGAGATCGCGATGACGTGCTTGTCGTTGGCCTTGGAGCCGGCCTTCGCGACGACCTGGGTCCGCCCCGGAGGTTGATCCGCGACGGCGGGACCGGGCGCCGCGAGAACGGAGGCGGTCAGACCGGTGGTGAGCAGGGCGGCGAGGGCGGCAACGGGACGACGCAGTGAAGTCACGCGCACGAGCGTACGTCGCCGTGGTCGTGGTGACGTGATCTCCGTCGCGCAATGCCGTACGCCGACCCCTCGACGCCGTAGTCTGACCGGGTGCGGCAGGCCAACCATCTCGACACCGAATCGACTGCGGTCGCCCCGGCGACGACCGTGCTCCGGGTGCCGCCGACGCCGAACACCGTCAAGGTGACCGTCGTCGGGTGCTCGGGCTCCTATCCGGGGCCGGAGTCGCCCGCGAGCTGCTACCTCGTCCAGGCCATCGATTCGCTGCGGACCTGGAGCCTGGTGCTCGACATGGGCAATGGCGCGCTCGGCAGCCTGCAGAGGTACGTCGACCCGCTGCAGGTCGACGCGGTCTTCATCAGTCACCTGCACGCCGACCACTGCGTCGACATGACGAGCTACTACGTGCTCCGCAAGTATCACCCCACCGGTTCGCAGCCCAAGATCCCCGTGTGGGGGCCGAAGGGGACCGGGAAACGCCTCGCCAAGGCCTACGACCTGCCGCGCAAGCCCGGCATGAAGGAGGAGTTCTCCTTCCGCGTCTACGGCGACCCGATCGAGATCGGGCCCTTCCTGGTCGAGCCCTACGAGGTCGACCACCCCGTCCCGGCGTACGGCCTGCGGATCTCGGCCTTCGGCAAGGTGCTCGCCTACAGCGGCGACACCGGGCCCACCCCGAGCCTGATGGACATCTCCAAGGACGCTGACCTGTTCTTGTGCGAGGCGTCCTTCCGTGACTGCGACGACAACCCGCCGAACCTCCACCTCACGGGCAAGGAGGCCGGACAACTCGCCACCGACGCCGGTGTCAAGCAGCTCGTCGTCACCCACGTCCCGCCGTGGCACGACGCGCAGACCATGCTCGCCGAGGCACAGGAGACGTACGACGGCCCGGCGGAACTGGCCGTGCAGGGTGCCGTCTACGTGCTCTGAGCCTCGCGGTCGCGACCTCAGTCCACGGGATGCCCGGCGTCCCTGATCGTCAACGCGATCTGGACCCGGTTGGTGGTCTCCAGCTTCTCGAAGAGCCTGGAGACGTGTCCCTTGACGGTCGGCACGGACAGGTGCAGCTCGCGGCCGATCTCGGCGTTCGACAGGCCACGACCCACTGCCTGGGCGACCTCGAGCTCGCGCTCGGTCAGCCGGTCGAGGCGACGTTGGGCGTCCGTGGCACGTTGGTCGCCGGAGTCGGTGCGCACCCGCTCGATGAGGGTGCGGGTGACCGACGGGGACAGCATCGGGTCGCCGTCGGCGACCTTGCGCAGTGCGGCCACGATCTCGGAGGGCGGTGTGTCCTTGAGCAGGAAGCCGTCAGCGCCGGCTGCGAGCGCGCCGACCACGTAGTCGTCGGCGTCGAAGGTGGTCAGCACGATCACCCGCGGCGGCTGCGGATCGGCGTGCAGCAGTCGGGTCGCGGCGAGCCCGTCCAGCACGGGCATCCGGATGTCCATCAGCACCACGTCCGGACGCAGTTCGCGAGCCAACGCGATCCCGGCCCGGCCGTCGGCGGCCTCGCCGATCACCGCGATGTCGGGCTGGCCGCCGAGCATCAGCGTCAGCGCCGACCGCACCAGCGGGTCGTCGTCGACCACGATCACCCGGATCTGCGGACCGGTCTGCGCGCCCATCAGGCCTCCTCGGATTCGGGGTCGTGCTCGGCCGACCACGGTAGCCATGCATGCAGCAGGAACTGGTCGGAGGCTGCGGCACCGGGAGTTCGCTCGACGCCGTGGGTCAGGGTCCCACCCCGCAGCTCGGCCCGCTCGGTGAGCCCGACGAGGCCGAGCCCGGCGCCCGGCGTCCGGGTCGGGCCGAAGCCGATCGCATTGCGCAACGTCACCTCGATCCCGTCGGAGCGTGAGCCGCTCACACTCACCCGCAGGGTCGCAGCCGGCGCATGCTTCGCGGCGTTGGTGATGCCCTCCTGGACGATCCGATAGACGGTGCGACCGACGCTGTCCGGCAACGGCTGGTCGGGCGCCACGCGGTCGGCGTACTCGATGGTGGTGCCGGCGGCGCGGGCCTCGGCGATGAGCGCGTCGAGATCGGCGTACGTCGGCTGGGGGCCGATCAGTGGGCCGGCTGCTGCGGCGCTGCCGTCGACATCGCGGAGCACGCCGAGCACCTCGCGCAGGTCGGTCAATGCTTCGTGTGCCTTGGTCTGGATCACCGCGACGCTGCTGCGCATCTCGTCGGCGGACAGGTCCTCACGGAAGGTCAACGCCCCGGCGTGGAGGGAGATCTGGGAGATCCGGTGGGCGAGGACGTCGTGCATCTCGCGGGCGATCCGGGCCCGCTCGTTGGACTTGGCCTGGGCAGCTCTCAGGTCGCGCTCGGCCTCCGCGGTCTCGGCCCGTTGACGCAGGGTCCAGATCAGTTCGCGTCGTGAGCCGATGAACATGCCCCATGCAGTGATGGCCATGATCGCGGCGATACCGATCGACGCGTTGACCCACCACGGATCCGTCTCGTCGGTCGGCTGGACGATCCCGTAGGTCCAACTCAGGATCACGTTGAGGACGCCGACTGAGATGACCTGCCACCAGCGACGGCGGGTGGCCAGCGACACCGTGGCAAGGGTCGCGGGACCTGCGGACAGTGAGCTGAAGGGTGTCAGCAGGGTCGTCACGACGGCGATAGCGAAGGGCCAACGGCGACGGAAGGTGACGAGCACGAAGCCCACCGACCCCAGGACGAGGTCCAGCCAGAACAGCAGCGGGTGACGGTCGACCTGGGCGTCCATCACCGGCGCCCAGGCGGCGATGCCCAACGCGAGAGCCAGTGCATAGCGCCAGACCTGGCTGTACCAGCGCAGGGGAGGCTGGTAGTCGTCGGGCGTGGGCGCATCCATGGTTCGAGGTTAGGGGTCCACGGACCGGGAGCGGGACCGCCCACCGACCGGGGCGGCACCTACTTTGGTCGGGTCCGACTCGCGACGCAGGTTCGATGTGCCCGGCGATGCGGTGGGGCAGGCTGGAGCCATGATCACCGTTGATCGACTCACTGTTTCCTACGGCGGCTTCACGGCCGTCGACGACGTCAGTTTCGTCGCCCAACCCGGCCGGGTCACCGGCTTCCTCGGGCCGAACGGCGCCGGCAAGTCCACCACGATGCGTGTGATGGTCGGCCTCACGCCGCCCACCAGCGGCCAGGTCACCATCGGCGGCCTGCGCTATCACGACATCCCGAACCCCGGGCGTCACGTCGGCTCGCTGTTGGACGCCTCGGCCCAGCACGTGGGCCGGACCGGTCGCGAGATCCTCACCATCGGCGCCCAGACGATGGGGCTTCCCAAGAGCCGCGTCGACGAGATGCTCGCCCTGGTCGGGCTCACCGAGGACGAGTCGGGTCGCCGGCTGCGCAACTATTCGCTCGGCATGAAGCAGCGTCTCGGCATCGCCCACGCCCTGCTCGGCGACCCGTCGGTGCTGATCCTCGACGAGCCCGCCAACGGCCTGGACCCGGCGGGCATCCGCTGGATGCGTGGCCTGCTCAAGGGGTACGCCGACCGCGGCGGCGCCGTACTGCTGTCCAGTCACCTCCTGCACGAGGTGGAGCAGATCGCTGACGAGATGATCCTGATCGGGCGCGGCCGGATCGTCGCGCAGGGCGACCGGGAGACCCTGCTGGCCGGTGCCAACGGCACCCCGGTCGCGATGGTGACCTCCCTCGACAACGCCGCCCTCAGCGCCGCGTTGACCGCTGCGGGTCACGGGGTCGAGCCGGCGGGCTCCGGACTCAAGGTCCAGGCCTCGCCCGAGCAGGTCGGCCGCGCGGCTCTCGCCGCCGGTGTCGTCCTGACCGACCTCCGTTCCGGTGGTGCCGGTCTGGAGGACCTCTTCCTCGAACTCACCTCGGCCACTGCGCGCGAGGCCGTCCCCGGCGTCGCAGGCGTCCCCACCACCGGAGGTATCCCGGCATGAGCACGACGACCCCCGTTCCCCCGCCGCCCGGCGCACCCGTGACCACCCTGGACCTGTCGAAGAGCGGCCCGACGCCGTTCGGCCGCCTGGTCGGGGTCGAGTGGCGCAAGATGCTCGACACCAAGAGCGGGCTGTGGCTGCTCTGCATCACCGGCGGACTGCTGGTCCTGGTGATGGGTCTGATCGTGCTGGTGGTCGGTCTCAACGACTTCCAGGTCAATGCCAACGGTCTGGCCCAGGGATTCACGATCCCGGTCTCGCTGCTGCTGCCGGTCTTCGGCATCCTGATCGTCACCGGTGAGTGGAGCCAGCGCACCGCCCTTGCCACCTTCACCCTCGAGCCTCATCGGACTCGCGTGATTCTGGCGAAGTTCGTCGCTGTGTCCGTGCTCGCGCTCGTCACGATCGTCGTCGCGATCGCCCTGGGTGCCCTGACGAACGTGTTGTGCGGTCTGGTGACCGGCAACCCCGTCGAATGGCAGCTGCAGGCCTCCGAGCTGCTGTGGTCGGTGCTCAACCAGCTCGCGTTCTTCGCGATGGGCTTCGCGCTCGCCTGCCTGCTGCGCAACACTCCCGGCGCCATCGCGCTCTACTACGTCGTCGCCCTGTTGCTGCCGATGATGCTGTGGAGCACCCTGTTCGCGCTCTTCGACTGGGCCAAGGACGTGTTGCCGTGGGTCGACATCAACACCGCGATGACGCCGCTCGTGTCGGGCAGCAACATCATCGGTGAGCACGTCGACGTCTCCGCGATCAACTACGTCCAGGGCCTGTGGACGCTGATCCTGTGGGTCGGCATCCCGGTCACCCTCGGTGTCTGGCGGATCACCCGGGCCGAGGTCAAGTAGGTCCCGTCTGACCGATCCGACCGCGGTGGCGCCCAGCGCCACCGCGGTCGTTCGCGTCTCGGTAGGTTCTTCCTCATGACGACTCGTGAGGACGGCCGCGCCGACGACGAACTGCGCCCCATCAAGATCACCCGCAACTGGCTGGACCACCCGGCCGGCTCGGTGCTGGTCGAGTTCGGGAAGACCCGCGTCCTGTGCGCTGCCTCGGCCTCCGAGGGCGTTCCGCGCTGGCGCAAGGGCTCCGGGCTCGGCTGGGTGACCGCCGAATACGCGATGCTCCCGGCCTCGACCAACACCCGCTCGGACCGCGAGTCCGTGAAGGGTCGCATCGGCGGTCGCACCCACGAGATCAGCCGGTTGATCGGACGCTCGCTGCGCGCGGTCATCGACAACAAGATGCTCGGTGAGAACACCATCCAGATCGACTGCGACGTCCTCCAGGCCGACGGCGGCACCCGCACCGCCGCCATCACCGGTGCGTACGTCGCCCTCGCCGACGCCTGCGCCAAGCTCGGTGTGCCCGGCGCGCTGACCGGATCGGTGGCCGCCGTCAGCGTCGGCATCATCGACGGCGTCCCCCGTCTCGACCTGCCCTACGTCGAGGACGTCCGTGCGGAGACCGACATGAATGTCGTGATGACCGGTGACGGCAAGTTCGTCGAGGTGCAGGGCACCGCCGAGGGTGCTGCCTTCGACCGCTCCGAGCTCGACGCACTGCTCGCGCTGGCAGAGAAGGGCTGCGCCGACCTCACCCGCATGCAGCGCGAGGCGCTCTCGTCGTGACCGAACCTGTGCAGGTCCTCGTCGCCTCCCGCAACGCCAAGAAGCTGGAGGAGATGCGTCGCATCCTCGCCGAGCACATGACGTCCGTGGAGGTCGTCGGCCTGGACGACGTGCCTGCCTTCGATGAGCCCGTCGAGGACGAGCCGACCTTCGAGGGCAACGCACTGCTGAAGGCGCGCGCCGGCGTCGCGGCGACCGGACTGCCCACGCTCGCTGATGACTCAGGCCTGTGCGTGGACGCGCTCAACGGCATGCCCGGCGTGCTGTCCGCGCGGTGGTCCGGCCCACCGAAGGATGACGACCGCAACAACGAGCTGCTGCTCGCCCAGTTGCACGACGTGCCCGATGCCCGGCGTACCGCCCACTTCGTGTGCGCGGTCGCACTCGTCCACCCCGACGGCCGAGAGCTCGTCGTGGAAGGCCGGATGGACGGCCGCGTGATCCGCGAGGTGCGGGGGAGCGGCGGCTTCGGGTACGACGTCCTCTTCGTCGCCGACGACCACCCGGACGTCACCACCGCCGAGTTGTCGCGCGAGGACAAGGACGCGATCTCGCATCGAGGCAAGGCACTGCGCGAGATCGCGCCGCAGGTCGCGCAACTGCTGGCCTGAAGCGGCTGGCGCTGTTGGTGCCGAAGGCGGGACTCGAACCCGCACACCCGAAGGCACGGCATCCTAAGTGCCGCGTGTCTGCCAGTTCCACCACTCCGGCTGAAGCGGGCCGAGTCTAGTCACTCGGCCCGCGGCGTCAGTCCCACTGCCAGGTGCTGAGGATGTCGGACAGGGCGGTGAGGACGTCGTCGTCGCCGACGACCAGGGAGGCGCCGAGGGCGTAGGCCTTGTCGCCGTGAATGACGAGGTAGGCGCGTTGCGAGATCGCCCGTCCGGCGTCGTTGGTGCGGCTGACGTCCACACCGATGGCGGTCTCGCCGTCGATGGTGATGTCGTCGATGTCCTGGTAG
>JASLDK010000128.1 GCA_030145945.1 Nocardioides sp. | reverse complement strand
GTCGCAGGATCGCCGCGATCAGGCCGACGGCGGCGATGAGGATGAGGCCGAAGTTGACCAGGTCGTCGTCGACTCCCTGCCCGCGAGGGTTCACGCCGCACCACCATCGGCACTTGCGCTGACCATGAGGGTGCCGGACCGCTTACCCATGAACACCACCAGGCCCGGGTGAGCTTCGAGCAGCGCGGGCGGTAGGCGCAGGCGCGCGGTGCCGTCGGTGCTGGCGACCTGGTGGGCGACCACCACGGCGACAGCGACTTCCTCGCCTGCCTGGAACCCGCCGCCGGTCACTTCGCCGACCGTGGCCGCCGACTCGCGCACGGGCCTGACCATCCGCAGGCGTGGACGGGCAGGAGTGACGATGTCGGTGAAGGTGTTCCCGTCGCCTTCGTGGACCTCGACCCGTACGGCGGTCCCCAGGTCGGCGGCGATCTCGTCGAGTATTCGTTGGAGGTCGTCGCGGGTGAGCGATCCGTCGGCGGAGTAGGGCTCGTGATCGAGCTTGACGGTCAGGAAGCCCTTCTCGTCGACGTCGACCTCGACCAGCGGCATGACCACGGGGACGCGGACCGCTTGGCGGTCGTCGCGCCGGTACGGGGCGGCAGCGTTGATCATGCTCATAGCCCGATCGTCCCCACCTGCCGCTGCGCGACCGTTTGCACTGGTGCTGCCCCACGCCCAGCAGCGAGCGCTTCGCGGTCGAGTCCGGGCGGGTTGCCGTCGCTGACCTGCGGGGTGTCGAGCTTGTCGAGGATCGTGACCGCCGAACCCCGCACACGCTCGGCGGTGGACTGCACGACCTCGACGGGCGTCTTGCCCGGCACGCTCGACGCCCAGGAGGCGACGTACGGGATCGTGTAGTCGTCGGTCGCCAGCCCGTGCGCTGCGCCGACCATGAGGGCGACGGACTCGGCTTCGACCTCGGCGATGCCACGGTGCATGGCGGCGTCGGCGTTGTCAGGTCCGTGGAGCATGACGTGCCCGAGCTCGTGGGCCAGCGTCTTGACCTGGGCGGCGTCGTCCATGTCCATCCGCACCGACACCTCGCGGGTCATGTAGTCGGTCAATCCGTTGGCGCCACCAATCGACCTCGCATCCGAGACGAGACGCAGCTCGAACCCGTGCGCGGTGACCTGGTCGGCAAGGCCGTCCCACAGGCCATCCGGTGCCTGGCCTTGGAGCAAGGCGGGGCGCGGCGTTTCGGGGATCGGCTCACCGTCGGTCTGGGAGATGTCCCAGACGTGTGCAGGCTTGAGGCCAACCAGTTTGGAGCGGACAGCCTCGCCGAAGCCCGGCTTCTCGCCGCGGGCGAGACGTCGCCACGAGTCCGCGTCGGCAGGATTCGAGGAAGCGAACCGAGCGGTAACGGGCGCGAGGATCGCGTAGCCCGCCTGGCCCTTCATCACTGCTCGGTTGAGGCTGAGCCACTGGCGGAAGCCGGCGACGTACGTCGGCACCGGCTCGGGCACCCGCCCCTGCTGGAACGCCGCGTAGTGCTGGACGTAGATCAGCATCGTGTTGTTGAAGGACCGCGAGCGGAAATTCGCGGCGAACTCCAGGGCGCGCTTCCAGTCGTCGCCGGTGACCAGCGCGCCGACCGACTCGGTGAGCTTCTGTTGCAGGGCTTCGAGCTTCTCCTCACGCGCGGCGAGGTCTCGGGTCTGGAGTCTCATCGGATGCCTCCTGTCTCAGATGACAGGTGTCCCTCTGGGGCAACCCCGTTCATGCGGCCGGCGGTGTCAAACAACTCCAGCTCGGCGGGGTGGAGCTGGTGCTGGACCACGAACGACCTGTGCTTGATCCGCCATAGTCCTTGCCCGGTGCCCAGCGTTGGCAGGAGCGACTGCTCGGTGCCGGTCAGCCCGAGGGTCGCGGCGGTGGAGCCAAGCTGGTCGGACTCCTGCCGATAGACCACTCGCGTCTCGGCGTTGGCCAACAGGGACGAGGCGAGGGCTCGCATCGCGGAGCCCTGGTCGCCGACGTTGTCGAGGTCGGAGAGTTTGTGGAAGATCAACATGTTTGCGATGCCGTAGTGCCGTGCCAGTCGCCAGTGGGCGTCCATCCGGCGCAGCAGGGCCGGGTGGGACATGAGGCGCCACGCCTCGTCGTACACGACCCAGCGTTGACCGCCGTTCGGGTCGAGCAGGGCGGACTCCATCCACGCGGACGCGCACGTCATCAGCACCGAGATCAAAGTGGCGTTCTCCGTGACCCGAGACAGGTCGAGGGAGACCATCGGAAGCGTCGGATCGAACCGCACGGTCGAGGGGCCGTCGAACAGACCGGCCAGGTCACCCGCGACGAGTCGGCGCAGCGCGTGGCCGGCGAGCCGGCCGTCCTCGGCAAGCCGACCATCGGAGTCGGTGGCCGGATCGGGAGCCAGCAGCCGGTCGACGACCATTGGCAACACCGGGACGTCTGCCGAGCGCATGGCCTCAGCGAGGGCGACGTCGATCGCGGTGTGCTCCAGAGGCGTGAGCCGACGGTCGAGGACGGTCTCCGCCAGTGCGCCGACCAGTTCGCGCCGTCGCGCGGTCACCTGCGCTGCCCACTGCTGATCATCGGGGCCAGCCGGGCGGTGCCCCTCATCTAGTGGGTTGAGCCGGTTCGGCGTCCCGTGTCCGAGTGCGATGGCCTTGCCGCCGACCGCTTCGGCGACGGCCGTGTGCTCGCCCTTCGGGTCACCGGGGACGTAGACGCGGCGACCGAACGGGATCGAGCGGGTGTAGAGGCTCTTCGCCAGTGCCGACTTGCCCGAGCCGACGATGCCAGCGAGCACAAGGTTCGGAGCAGTGATCAGACCACGGGCGTAGAGCACCCAAGGGTCGTAGACGAACGACGACCCGGAGTAGAGATCCTGACCGACGAACACCCCGTCGCTCCCGAGCCCGCCTTCCGCGAGGAACGGGTACGCACCCGCCAGGGTGGCCGAGGTGTCCTGATGACGCGGCAATCGCAGGCGACCCGGAGTGCGGAGCGCAGCGGGGCCGGGTTCGCCCGCCTTAGGTAGCACTATCGTTGCGCGCCGCTCGGCCGCCAGTTCGTCTGCCTTCGCCTTGGCGAGGGCCTTGCGGGAGTCGCGGTCCTCGGCCAGCAACGACTTCGCCGCCGCCTTGCGTGCCAGCCGGTCACGACGACGCTCGCGTCGAGGGACGACTAGGACCGCGCTGTGCAGGCGGCCTTCGTCCAAACCCTTCACAGTGACAGCCCGTGGTCGACGGACGAGCGCGACAAGGGTGGATCGGGGAACTCGCGGTGGTAGGCAAGCATGGCTTCCGCCTCGTGAGCGTTCGCGATGACCTCGCCAACCTGTCGC
>JASLDK010000078.1 GCA_030145945.1 Nocardioides sp. | reverse complement strand
CTCGGATGGGCGATCCGACCGCCGCGACGCATCCAGGAGTTGCAGTCCCTCGTGGTTCAGGAGCGCGACAACCTGCCGCACGCGGTGACCGAGCGCGACGTACGTCATGTCCTCGCCGAGCGTCTGGATGTCAGCGAGGCGGAGGTCGCGGAGGCGCTGGCGGCGCAGGGGTGCTTCGCTCCGGCGTCGCTGGACGTCCCGATGAACGAGTCCGGGGGAGACGGGATGGGCGTGATGATCCCGGATCCGCGAACCGACGATGCGCAGGAGGCCGCGGAGACACGGGCCATGCTGGAGCCCGCGATCCGCCACCTCTCCGCGCGCGACCGGGAACTGGTGCGGCTGCGGTTCTATGAGGAGCTGAGCCAGAGCGAGATTGCCGATGCGCTGGGGGTCACCCAGGCGCAGGTGTCCCGTCTCATCACTCGTCTGCTCCGGGAGCTGCGGGAGTCGATGGGTCCGTGTACGCCGGCCTGAGCGCCGGCGTACACGAGAAACGAGCGCGCACCTCTTAGGACGACTTGTGCTCCTGCACCTTCTCCTTCGCCGCATCGCGGACGTCGGCGACGGTGTCCTTGACGGTCTGGCCGGCATTCGCGGTGGCCTCGACCGCCATGTCCTTGGCCTGGCCGGCTGCTTCGGCGGCCAGGTCCTTGGCCTGTTCGGCCGCCTGCTGGACCTGCGGGCTGTTCCACAGCTTGGTGGCGCTCTGTGACAACTGCTCGTAGCGGCCACGTCCGGCCCGCGTGCCGAGGACGTAGCCGATCCCGATCCCGATGACGAGTCCGAGCTTCTTCATCATTGTCTGCTCCCGAAGGTGGTTGCTCTCCGCGTCCTGCGACGCGGCTGTGGCCTCACGGTGCCCAGGCTGCGCCGATGGCATACGGGTATCACCCGAGGGAGCGGCCGGTCGGCCGCCGGACCTGATGCGGTCCTCAGCGTGAGGACAGGCGCGGCTCGGGCGCCGTCCAGCCACGTCGCAGCGCAACGATCCGCCACACGATGATCACCCCGGCCGCGACCGGGAGCACGATGGCATCGGCAAGGTCGAACCGGTGCGCGGCGACCACGACGACCGCCCCGCCGATGGCGGGGATCGCATAGAGCTCGCCGCTCTTGAGGACGCTCGGGACCTCACCAGCCAGCAGGTCGCGGATCACGCCGCCGCCCACGCCGGTGACGACGCCGGCGCAGGTGGCGGCCAGCGGGTCGAAGCCGAGGTCGAGCGCCTTGAGCGTGCCGAGCACGGTGAACAGGCCCAGCCCGAAGGCGTCGAAAAGGTTGATCGGCCCTTCGATCCGGGTGATCGCGGGATGGAAGAAGAAGGTGAGCAGCCCGCCCAGCATGGGCGCGAGCACGAAGTACCAGTGGGCCGTCGCCGGGGGAGCGCCGGCGTCGAGGAGCAGGTCGCGGATCACACCGCCGCCGACCCCGGTCGCCGTCGCGAGCACGATCACGCCGACGATGTCGAGCCGCATCCGGACCGCGACAAGGCCGCCGGAGATGCCGAAGACGAACATTCCCAGGAGTTGGGCGGTGAGCATCGGCAGGGCCTTCGGCATACGTCGTTCGCAGGCGAACGAGCGGAAAAAGGAGGAGGGGGTCGTGGCCGTCGGATTCTACGGCCACGACCCCCGGTGGGGTCATGCGGTCAGGATCATTCGGCGCGTGCGCCGGCCAGCTCCTTGGTGCGGTCCACCTTGGTCGCGCTGAGGTAGCCGACCAGGCAGAGGATCGCGACGAGGAACAGCGCGCTCGTGCCGGTCGTGCCGAGTCCGAGGCCACCGTTGTGTGTGGGCTGCGAGGTGAAGTCACCGATCGAGGCGCCCAGCGGGCGGGTGAGGATGTAGACGGCCCAGAAGGCGAAGACGGCGTTGAGGCCGAGCTTCCACCAGGCGACGGCGATCGCCGCGATCATCGCGCCGAAGATCAGGACGGACGGTCCGTAGCCGAAGCTGAGCTTCTCGGCGAAGAGGTCACCGGCCGCCGTACCGAGGGCGAAGGTGAACAGGACGGTCAACCAGTAGAACGCCTCACGACGACGGGTGGTGATGGAGTGGATCGAGAGGGTCTTCTCGGAGGCGAACCACAGGCCGAAGGTGGCAGCGAGCGCGGCGGCGAAGACGCCGGTCGAGACCCACAGGGAGACGCCGAGGCGGTCGGTGAGGTTGTCGGTGATCAGTGTCCCGACGACCGAGATCAGCACGACGGCGATCCAGTAGACGGGCGGCAGGTAGCGGCGAGTCACGAACTGCCCCACCAGGGCGACGACCAGCAGTGCGCCCATGAAGATGGACGTGTTGGTCAGTCCCCATCCGAGGGTGTCGTTGAGATAGTCGGCAGCGGTCTCGCCGACGGTGGTGCAGAGCACCTTGATGAGCCAGAAGTACAAGGTGACCTCGGGCACCTTGTTGAGCATCTGACGGGCGGTGAAGGAGCGGTCGGCATGGGCCGAATGAGTGGTGGTCGGTGTCATGGCGAGAAGACTGGGGGAGTGACCTGACAACAACCTGACGACGACTGTCAGGTTGTTGTCAGCAAGCCGGACGAGTCTGGGCACCATGAACACACGCGTCAGCCCGTCCGAGACCGTCGTCGTCATTCCCACCTACGACGAGCGCGACAACATCCGCGACGTCCTCGACCAGGTGCTGGCAGCGGCCGACGTCGACATCCTCGTCGTCGACGACAACAGCCCCGACGGGACGGCTGACCTGGTCCGTCAGCACGTCGCCTTCGGCCGTCGGGTGCACCTCGTGGTGCGGCCCGAGAAGGCCGGCCTGGGCGCCGCCTACCGCGAAGGATTCGGTTGGGCCCTCGATCGTGGGTACCACCGAATCGTGCAGATGGATGCCGACCTCTCCCACCCGCCGACCCGCGTGCCCGCGCTGGTCGCGGCGCTCGACAACCACGACGTCGCCGTCGGCTCCCGCTACGTCTCCGGCGGCGGCGCCCGCAACTGGCCCCTGTCGCGGCGACTGATCTCCTGGCTCGGCAACCTCTATGTCCGCCTCGTCCTCGGCATCCGGG
>JASLDK010000039.1 GCA_030145945.1 Nocardioides sp. | reverse complement strand
CTCCGCCGCCCGCTCGGCGTGGCGGCGGAGCAGTACGACGTCGACGTCCGCGACATCCTGATGGAGTGCGGCCGGCGCCGGCTGGTCGGTGGCCAGGAGGACATGATCGTCGACATCGCGCTGACGATCGTGGCCGAGCGCGAGGCCGCCCTCGAGGGTGAGCTCGAGGGCGCCGGAGTCTGATCTTGTCGGCGGGCCGTGGGTCAGCCCAGTTTCAGTGCAGTGACCGCAGCCAGGTCAACGTGCTGGCCCACGCCGACGACGCGGGGTCGATCACGGTGAAGTGATCGCCCTCCACCTCGACCAGGGTCGCGTCACCACCGGCGGCCCGGGTTGCTTCGACGTACCGCTGGGACTGGGAGAGGGGCACGTCCTCGTCTCCGGAGGCGTGGATGCACCAGACAGGTACGCCGAGGGGCAGCTGTCGGATCGGATCCATGCCCTTGTCGAGGGTGCTCGGCGGATGACCAAGGAACCTCTCGACCGCGCCGCCGCCCAGGCCGTCGTCGTACGCCGCCCGGAGGTCGAGGACGCCGGCCTGGGACACGACGTGCGTGATCCCGAGGTCCTGTGCTGCCGCCCAGATCGCGAGGTGACCACCCGCGGAGTGACCGATTGCTGCCCGCGGCATCGACTCGATCGGGCAGGCAGCGATGGCTGCCGCCACGTCGCCCAGCGTCGCCGCCGCCCCCTCGCCGCGGCGGTACTCGATCGCCCACGCCGCCCAGCCCTCGGCCACCAGGCTGGGCACCAGGGGGCGGGCGTACTCGATGCCGTACTCCGGCTTCCAGAAGCCGCCGTGGACCACGACCGCGACCCCGCGCGGCTCCCCCGTGGGGAGGGTCAGCTCGGCGAACTGCGCCGGGTGGTCGCCGTACGGATGCCGGGTGTGCACGCCGTCAGGATGGCATGAAGTCGATCTCCCGACGCGTGATCACGCGCGGGTCTGGGTAGGCCCTCCCCGATGCTCTCGAGGAGGAAGTCATGACGATGCGTTCCATCGCCCGCCGTACCGCCGGCCTGGTCGCCTTCGGTGTTCTTGCCGCCCTGCCCGGCACCGCCGGGGCGTCGTCGGCGACGGCCGCCCCGGCGGCAGCCAGCGACAACGGCCGGCTGCTCCTGCTGCTGGACTCCTCCGGCTCGATGAAGGAAGCGGCCGGCGGCGGCACCACCAAGATCGAGGCGGTACGCGACGCTCTCACCACCGTCGTTGACGGTCTCCCCGACGCCGCGGACGTCGGCCTGCGGGTCTTCGGCGCGACCGTGTTCTCCCGCAAGGACGCGGGTGCCTGTGAGGACACACAGCTCGTCGTACCTCCCGCGACGGGCAATCGCGACGAACTGCGTACGGCGATCACGGCCTACAAGCCGTACGGCGAGACGCCGATCCCGGCCGCTCTGCGGGCAGCTGCCGCAGACCTGGGTGGCGAAGGACATCGCTCCATCGTGCTCGTCTCCGACGGCGAGTCGACCTGCGCGCCTGATCCCTGTCAGGTTGCCAAGGAGCTCGCCGGGCAGGGCATCGACCTGAAGATCGACGTCGTCGGACTGTCCGTGTCGGGCAAGGCGCGCGACCAGTTGCGCTGCATCGCCCGGCAGGGCGGCGGCGCCTACTACGACGCCGACAACGCAGGCGACATCGCCGACAGCCTCACCAGTGCGGCCGAGCGGGCAACGCGCCCCTTCGGATTCACCGGTACGCCGGTCGAGGGGACCGCCGACGCCTCCGCGGCGCCGGTGGTGACAACAGGGCAGTACCTCGACAAGGTGCCTGCGTCCGGCGAGCACTTCTATCGCTTCGAGCGTTCGGCACCCGGGACGACCGTGCACTTCGGCGCGATCTTCCAGGGCGAGCGGTCGGACCTGGTCAGCACGCTCTTCCTCCGGGTCCTGGTCAAGGACGACAACACGTTGCGGGAGTGTGGATCAGCGCTGCTCCAAGGCGTTTCGGCGATCACACCGACGGGCTTGATCAACGACTCGACCACCAGCACGAGGTCCGACCCCGGGGACGTCTGCAACACCGCTGACGAGCTGGTGCTGTCCGTGAAACCGAGTGGCTCCGACGGCATCGGCGGCAAGCCGTTGCAGTTGATGGTCTACGAGGAGCCGCCGGTCGGCGAAGCAGCGCTCGCTGAGCTGCCCGCGCAGGCTGCTGCTCCGGGATGGACGGAGCCCGCGGCAGCTCAAGCCCAGGACGGTCCGCTTCCCGGCAACACTCTCGACTCGGCGCCGGTGGTCGAGCCGGGGAGCTATCGCTTCGACATCAACCCCGGCGAGAACCAGGTCGTCGGGATCCCTGTCGGCTGGGGCCAGCATGTGGTCGCCCGGTTCGACGCCCGGCTCACCGGCGCGATCCGCAAGAACTGGGATGCGGGGGTCGGTGTGGACCTTTCGGTGATCGGCCCCCTCGGTGGCGACTCCACCGTCGACCTGCCCGTCGCGGGTACGCCGGCCGACTGGTGCACGGGCCTCATCCGCAGTTGCCCCGACGCATGGGTCGAGGGGGTCGTCTCGCAGACCATCGCCTATCGCAACCGTTTCGGAGACATGAGCGAGCGCGCATTCACCGTGCCTGGCATCCACTACGTCCAGGTCCGCTACGCCCTCGCCGAGCCGATCAACGTGCCCTACACACTCACGATCGACGTCGTGGGGGATGAGGTCGCTGCTCCGGCGTACGACAAGGTCGCGGGAGTGCAGCCGCCACGCGCCGACTCGCGACTGGTCGATCTCAAGGGCGCGGATGAGAAGGAGCAGGCCCCAGCGGACGGTGACGAGTCGGCGTCCTCGCCGACGAGCGACGACTCGGGCAGTGCTTCCTCAGGTCTGCTGATCGGCATCGGCGCAGCAGGGGTGCTCGGCCTCGGGATCGTCGGCGTGGTTCTGCTGGTCCGCCGCCGGACCTGACAGCGCCGCCGGACCTGACAGCGGAGCGTCAGGCTCAGATCTCCGTGCGGTGGAAGTTCTGGAACGACCGCGACGGGGTCGGACCCCGCTGCCCCTGGTAGCGAGAGCCGTACTTCTCCGAGCCGTAGGGGTGTTCGCTCGGCGAGGAGAGCCGGAAGAAGCAGAACTGCCCGATCTTCATTCCCGGGTAGAGCTTGATCGGCAGGGTCGCGACGTTGGCGAGCTCGAGCGTCACGTGACCGGAGAATCCGGGATCCACGAACCCCGCGGTGGCGTGGGTCAGCAGGCCGAGTCGACCCAGCGACGACTTGCCCTCGACGCGCGCGGCGATGTCGTCCGGCAGGGTCACGACCTCGTACGTCGACCCCAGCACGAACTCGCCCGGGTGCAGGATGAACGGCTCGTCGCCCTCCGGCTCCACCATCCGGGTCAGGTCCGACTGGTCGGCCGCCGGGTCGATCGAGGGGTACTTGTGGTTGTCGAACACCCGGAAGAACCGGTCCAGCCGGAAGTCGACCGACGACGGCTGCATCAGGCCGGGGTCGTAGGGTTCCAGACCGATCCGTCCGGCTTCGATCTCTGCAGTGATGTCGCGGTCGCTGAGCAGCACGCCCCGCACCCTACCGGCCCGCGCACGTGGTGAGTGGCGGCGATCACGCGCCGGGGACCGAGCGGCATCGGTAAAGACATTTCGGTTCGCCTCCCTGACATGGTGATCGCCACTACCTTCGAGGCCCAGATCTGTCTCCAACGAAAGTGGACTCCTCCATGCGGACAACTCGACTCCTCGGCGGCCTGGCGGCAGCTGCGCTCACCGTCGGCACCACGTGCGCCGTCATCATTCCGCCGGCCTCGGCAGCTGCGCCTGGTGCGCCTGTGCTGGTCTCGGCGAGCGGCAGCACTGCCAGCGAATGCTCGAACTCGGCATCGTTCTTCGTGGACTGGAAGGCGCCGAACGTCGACGGCGGCAAGCCGATCCTGAGCTACCACTGGACGGCTGTCAGTGGAAGCACCACCTACTCCGGCACGGCCTACCCCGACGACTACGGCTACGACTACACCAGGGTGTCGCGCAGCTACGTCACTCCAGGCACCTACGACGTCACCATCACGGCGCTCAACGCCGACGGTGTCGGCGCGCCACTGAACACGACTGTCACAGCTGCGCAGAGGACGAGGGATGCCGTGCCGCCGACCCTTGGCGCGACGTCCTTCGGTGCGACCACCGTGATCGTCACGGGGACCACGCAGACTCCGGTCACCCTCGACATCGCCGCGTCCGACAACAGGGGCGTGTACGCGTACGAGGCCCAGCTGTGGGGGCCAGGTGTCACCTATGACGCCGTCAACGACGATGTCAACGCCCCGGACGACCATCTGCAGCACACTGCTTGGTCCTATTTCGGATACCGCAAGTCCGGGACAAGAGCGAACGGCGTCACGCAACAGACCTTCGTCTTCGACCCGGACGACAAGCCGGCCAACGGACTGTGGAGTCTGGGATCAGTCTCCTTGACTGACCAGACGCAGGTCGGTGACCAGTGGTGCAACGACTACAACTACGACTTCACTCGTCGCACCAAGCAGATCGCTGACAACCCGACGTACAACAAGCCGCTGCCATCGACGCCCTCGTTCTACCTGACCAATGTCAACCTGCCCGGCATCGCCGCGCCCACCATCAAGGGCAAGGCCAAGGCTGGCAAGAAGCTGACCGCAGTGGCCCAGCCGCCGGCAGGCGTGACGGTCGCCTACCAGTGGTATCTCACCAAGGGGACGGGCAAGAAGGCCAAGGCCAAGCTGATCGGCACCGGACCGACGCTCAAGCTGAAGAAGAAGACCAAGGGCGGCTCTGTCTCGGTCACCGCGACCTACACCGCGCCGGGTGGCGCGTCGTACCTGATCGCCGGAAAGGGCAAGAAGGTCAAGTGAGCACCGACCCGGCGGCCAGCCCGCTCCTCGGGGAACGGCAGCCTGCCCGTCCGGGCATGTGGGACAGCACGTTGCGCGGCGACCTCGGAGGCATCCTGGGGTCGCTGCGCAGCAGCCTCGCCGTCTCGACGTACCAGTCGGGACGCATCGTCCTCATCCGCAAGCAGGCGGACGCGGTCAACACCCACCTGCGCTCCCTGCGCAGTCCCATGGGCATGGCCTATCGCAACGGTGCCCTCGCGGTGGGCACCCACAATCAGGTGCGGATCTATCGCAACCTGGTCTCGGCCGCAGCCAACATCGAACCGGCCGGCAGCCATGACGCCTGCCTGATCCCGATGCGGGCGTTCTACACCGGCGACCTCAGGATCCACGACGTCGCCTGGGCCGGCGGGGAACTGTGGGCGGTCGCGACGAGGTTCTCCCACCTCGTCACCTTTGATGCTGAACGGAGCTTCGTCCCGCGCTGGAAGCCGCCGTTCGTGACAGCACTGGCTGCCGAGGACAGGTGCCATCTCAACGGGCTGTGCGTCGTCGACGACCAGGTCCGCTACGTGACCGCCCTGGGCGTGTCCGACACCGCAGGTGGTTGGCGTGAGAACAAGGCGCGTGGCGGCGTGATCATGGATGTCACGACCTCCGAGGTCATTGCCAGCGGCCTGTCGATGCCGCACTCCCCGCGTTGGCACGAGGGACAGTTGTGGTTCTGCGAGTCCGGCGAGGGAAGCCTGGCGCGGGTCGATCCCGCGACGGGTGAGGTGACCACCGTCGCCTCCTTGCCCGGCTTCACGCGGGGCCTGTCGATCGTCGGCCCCCTGGCCTTCGTGGGACTCTCGCAGGTGCGGGAGAGCAACACCTTCGGTGGTCTGCCGCTGACCTCCCGCCTTGATCGGCGCCAGTGCGGCGTCGCGGTGGTCCACATCGAGACCGGCGAACTGCTTGCGTCCCTGGCGTTCGACGACCAGATCCAGGAGATCTTCGAGGTCACCTTGTTGCCGGGGATGACGTTCCCGGAGCTGGCTGAGGACGACTCCCCGCTGGTCGACAACTCGTTCTGCCTGTAGTGGCCGAGGGCGGTCGGTGGCGCGTGGCGGCGATCACGAGCGCAGAATGGTCGAGTGAGCCAACCCTCCGCCTTCAGCAGGTACGTCGCACTCGGGGATTCCTTCACCGAAGGCGTCGGTGATCCCGATCCCGCACGCCCCAACGGCCTGCGGGGTTGGGCCGACCGGACAGCCGAGGCGCTTGCCGCCGTCGCTGCTGCAGACGGGCGCGACTTCGGCTACGCCAATCTCGCCATCCGGGGCCGCAAGCTCCCGGCGATCATCGACGAACAGGTCGATGCAGCCATCGCGCTTGCCCCCGATCTCGTCAGCATCCACGGCGGCGGCAACGACGTCCTACGCCCCAAGGTCGACATCGACGCCCTTGCCGCGTCGTACGACGAAGCCATCGGCCGACTGACCGCCTCCGGCGCGCACGTGGTCATGTTCACCATCGCCGACACCGGCGAGAGTGGCGTGATGAAGGTGATCCGCGGGCGCACCGCGATCTTCAACGAATGGGCCCGCGAGATCGCCGAGAAGCACGACGCGACCCTCGTCGACATGTGGCGGATGCGCGGCTGGAAGGTCGCCGAGGTCATGGATGTCGACCGCCTCCACCTCAACGGAGTCGGCCACCAGGCCATCGCCATCGCGGTCCTTGACGCGCTCGGAGTCGAGCACGACCTCCAGCCCATCCCGCCCGTTCCCGCGCCCGTGCTGACCTCACGCCAACAACGCCGCGAGAACCTCGACTGGGCCCGCGCTCACCTGGTGCCCTGGGTGCAGCGCCGGGTCACCGGCCGCTCGTCGGGCGACGGGGTGGAGCCGAAGCGCAGCACCTTCCAGCCCATCCGGTAACATCCTCCACGCTCCGGTTCGCCGGTGCATGCGGACGTAGCTCAGTTGGTAGAGCGTCAGCTTCCCAAGCTGAATGTCGCGAGTTCGAACCTCGTCGTCCGCTCTCCTTTGAATGGCGCGAGCGTGTCGCCTTGTCGAGTTTGCCGCCAGGCGCTCGCTCCGCTCGGCCCACCGGCTGCACTCGACGCGCTTCGCGCTGGCGACACGCTGCCGCGCACTTTGAAGGGCGCGAGCGTATGGTTCGATCGGCTACTGGTCGGTCTCCCACGGGTTGACGACACGGCGGGAGACGCGAGCGAGGTGCTTGACGTTGCGGGTCACCACCGTCATGTCGTGACGATCCGCGATGGCTCCGATGACGCAGTCCTTCATGTCCACGTTGGTGGTGGCCCGCTTCGCTGCGTGGAGCGCTGCTTCGGCATCCCATTCGAGGATGCGGCCCGTGAAGCGTTCCATGATCTTGTCCAGCCACCGCTGGAAGACTGCCCGCTGATGATCGTCCTGCTGCGGGACCGCCTCGATGCCGCGTTGGATCTCGTAGATGTTCATTGCGGTCGTGTAGAGGATCTCTTCGGGATGACCGCGGATCCAGGCGACAACCGTCGGCTCGGGATGGGCTCTGCGGAGTTCGGACAACACGCTGGTGTCCAGGACGAACATCAGAACGCTGCTCCCGGAACGTCGATGGCGACGGCTGGAAGTTCGTAGTCGTCGGGTTCGTCTGCGCGGAGGAAGTCGACGAGGTCGGCTTGTGCCTCGCCCTTGAGGCGGCGGTAGTCCTCGATGCTGATGACGACGTACGCGATGTTTCCGTGCTCGGTGATGTAGACCGGACCCCGATCCGCTTCGCGCTTCACGGACGTGGGATTGCGGTTGAAGTCCTGGGACGTGACGACGCTCATCTCGGCTCCTCGAAAGTAGTTAGGTATCTACTATCGCACGGAAAGCGCCCCAGGGTCAGCCGCGGCGGGCCTTGAGGAAGTACGCCGCGGGCAGGATGCCGGCCGAGTTCACCAACAGCAGCCCGCGCTTCCACTTCTGTCGTGAGCCGTTGATCTGGTCGTCGCTGCGGCCCTTCAGGTCGACGAGTGCCGCGATGCGGAGGGCTGCGTCGATCGAGCCGCCGACGATGATCGCCTTGCGGGTGCCGGGGCTGAGGTCCTTCCAACGCTTCTTGGCCATGCTGTCTCCTCAGGGTTTCGGTCTCGGAATTTCGAGTATGCCGCGCACTGCCCAGCTGCCCGTCCGCAGGCCTACGATCCCGTCATGGTCCTTCGTCCGCTCCGTGCCCGTGTCGTCACCGCCGCCGTCCTCCTCGCCGCCGCAACAACACTGCCTTCCGGCGTACCGCAGGCGAGTGCGGCCGGTCTGGCCCCCGCCTCGGCGAAGGCCTCTGCGGCCGAGCCGGGTGTCAATGCCGTCGACGTCTCGCAGGTGACCGTGACCAACACGTCCAAGCGGCTGCGGGTGTCGTTCGACTACGCCACCACCTTCACGCCGCCGGATCCGTCGAGCGCCGGCGACGTCACCAAGCCCTACTGGTGGGGCGCGACGATCTACTTCGACACCAACAAGCGGCACAAGGGGCCTGAGTTCGCGGCCTTCCTGACCAACCAGTGCGGCACCGGCTACACCATCGGCAAGGTACGCCGGCACAGGAGCCACGGTGAGTCCTACTACGCGGTGACACCCGAGTGGGAGGGCGGTTGCGGGCCTCGGAAGTCGTGCGTGCGGACCGCCAAGGTGAGGTACGCCGACGGCCTCGGCTCGTTGACCTCGATCACCTTCCGCAAGGTCAAGGGCTGCTTCGATGCCAAGAAGGTGCGGATCAGCGCCGAGTTCCAGACCGGTCCGTTCGGTGCGACCCAGACCAACTGGCAGGCCGGGCGCGACCTGCTCGACGAGTTCCCCGGCACCGGTCTGAAGGAGTACACCGGGTGGACCAAGCAGGGCTCCACGACCGTCTTCCCCGACCTGTCGCCGGGCCTCGTGAAGTCGACGAGCTCCAGCAAGGCGCCGTGACCTTGACCGGACTGTTCTCGGGTTGAAGGAGGCCATGGTGCACTCGGAGCCGCCGCCGTTCAGGTTCACCCCGCGCTCCCGGAGCCGCACGGGCCCGGTCGTCGCGGCCGTGCTCATCGCCGCCGGAAGCGCCTGGGCGGGCTACGGCCTGGGGCTGACGATCATCGATGCCAACGACGATGCCCCTCCGGCGTACGTCGCCCAGGGCGCTGCTGCCGCCGGCACTCTCGGTGGGGCGCTGATCGCCGTGATCGGGTCCGTCGGCTGGTTGTTCATGATGGATCGGTTCCCGCGCGCCCTCAGCAGCTGGCACGCCGGCGGTCTGCTGCTGCTCTGCTCGGCTCCCGGCCTGGTCGTCGCGACCCGCGAGCTCGGTGCCCGCGACCGGTACGACGTCGCGGCAGCCGGCCTGGCCGCAGCCGGAATCGTCGGCCTCCTCGGAGCCACGCTCCTTGCCGCCCGCCGACGGTTGCGCTGGCGTGACGAGCTGCGGCTGATCGCCGAGGGCACGCCTGCCGCCGGGGTCGTCGTCGATTCGGGGGTCGACCCGGACGACTTCGAGGATGCGTCCAACCTGATCACCACGACCACCTTCCGCTTCTTCGACGCCGACGGCACGCCGTACCTGCTGCGCAAACGGGTCACCATCCCCCTCGCGGCCCCGATCGTCGAGGGCCAGCGCACCACCGTCTGGTATGACCCGGCGAACCCGCTCGACGAGCGGCGGATCGTGGTCGCGATGGTCCACGCCCTGCGTTGGAACGTGCCGGTCCCGCGCGCGGAGGCCGAGGTGCCGGTCGTACCCTCCTGACCTGGACTTCACCGGCTTCCCCGGGGCCTGTGCCCGTTCATGCGCCGGTTGACGTCGACTCACCGAGAATGTCGGCCTGTCGCGCCCAAACGACGCACGATCGGACACGACGGTGCGGGGCAACTCAGGGGAGCACCGTGAGTCCTGTTCGACGTCCGGCTTTCGCAAGGCGTTGGTCCGTCGTGGCGAGGTCAGATCCGGTGCGGATCGCGAGCCAGAGGTACCAAGCGTCGTACGCCGACAACTGATGCTTCTCCGTGAGCCAGATCAGACCTGCGCTGTCCGGAGTCGACGACTCGACGGTGATCGCCAACTGGTCCACGAGGCTGAGGAACCGATCGCGTTGCGCGTCGGTGACGCGCCCGCGACGTTGCGCGACGAGCAACACATTGGCTACCTCGGCCCGCCACAGGCCGGGCACGACGAAACCGTCATCGATCGCAAGATCGAGGAGGGCATCGGTCGCTTCGGTCGCCTCGTCCTCGAAGCACCACGCCATCGTCACTGACGCGTCGATGACCAAGGTCACCGGCGACCCTCCGCAACCATGTCGGCAATCGAGTCGTCGCCTCGCCGTACGCCGGCTCGCGCCTGACGGAACTGCTCGCCGAGTGACGCTGCGATGTCGCTGGACGCGGCAGGGACCAGGCGCGCGACGGGAGCGCCGTGGCGCGTGATCGTGACGACCTCGCCCTTCGCGACCTCCGCCAGGAGGCGGGGCAGGTGGGTCTTTGCTTCGTACGCTCCGACCGTGCTCATGGGTTCAGACTAGTTGCAGACCGGTTCGCGTGCCAGGGCCTACGCTTTCGGCCGTGACCTTCACCGGCTTCCCCGTCGCTGCCCTCGACTTCTACGACGACCTCGAGATGGACAACACCAAGTCGTTCTGGGAGGCCCACAAGACGACGTACGCCGAGAGCGTGAAGGCGCCGATGGTGGCGCTGACCGACGCGCTCGGCCAGGAGTTCGGCGCGGCGAAGGTCTTCCGCCCCTATCGCGACGTCCGGTTCGCGAAGGACAAGACGCCCTACAAGACGCACCAAGGTGCGTTCGTCGGGGTCGGACCCGCCACGGGCTGGTACGTCGAGGTGGCAGCGCCCGGCGTACGCGTGGGTGGCGGGATCTACGAGGCCTCCGGCGCGCACCTCGCGCGACTGAGGGAGGCGATGGCAGACGACAAGTCCGGCAAGGTGTTGCAGCGGATCCTGCGCGACCTCGAGCGCGGCGGGTTCGAGGTGGCCGGAGAGCGGCTCAAGACGGTGCCGCGGGGCTACGACAAGGAGCATCCGAGGATCGAGCTGCTGCGGATGAAGACCGTGCTGGGGATGCGGTCCTACGGCTTCGAGCCGTTCGTGCACACGGCCGAACTGCTCGACCGGGTGCGCGAGGACTGGCGCCGGTTGCGCCCGCTCGTCAACTGGGTGGCCACGGCCATCGCCGAATAACTCAGCCCCGAACGCGCGCCAGGAAGGTTCGCAGGTTCTCGGTCAATCGATCGATCTGCTCCTCGCGCGTCAACGACTCCGGCAACCGGCCCTCGTCACTGACCCTCTTGCCGCGCACGTAGAGCGAGCACTGCAGGTCCGCGCACATGTAGGTGCCGACCGAATCCCCGTTCTGGCCGGCCTTCCCGGCTCGCGGCGCCACCATGAGTACGACGCCCCCGCGCCCGTGCGGGGTGAGGCAGAGCGCGCACAGGTTCTTGCGCGGGACGCCGGCGCTGCCGTCGGTGGCGCGCAGCACGATCCCGTACGGCGACCCGTCGACCTGCGCCACGACGTACCCGCGCTGCTTCGACTGCGGGTCCCGCCAGCCGAGGAAGTCCAGGTGCTCCCAGGGCTGGTCGGCCAGCGGACGCGGGATGTTGAGGCGCTTGGCCTCGCCCTTCGAGCAGTTGACGAAGGAGGCGCGCAGTTCCGGCTCGGTCAGGGGGCTCACGATGTTCCACCCTACGAAGGCGCGCCACCGGTTTTCCCAGGGCGCTCAGGCGCTGGTGAAACTCGCCATCGTCCGCTCCGGCTCCCAGAACGCCTTCATCGACTTCACGCGCCCGTCGTCGTCGACGACGTACACCATGATCAGGTCGGTCGTCGTGTGCGAGCCGTCGGCGAAGGACGTCTTGATCCGGCCGATGTTGGCGCAGGTGTTGCTGCCCGGGTTGGCGAAGGAGTCGTTGATCTGGAACTCGAAGGTGTCGATCGGGGCGATCGCCTTCTCCCAGAACGCCGAGATCCCGGCGTGCCCGTGGTGGCCGTTGCCCTCCGGATCGAACATCGACGGACCCACCGGGTCCTCGAGAACGGCGTCCTCGGCGTACACCGTCAGCCACTCGGCGAGGTCGCCCTTGGCGACGGCGGAGTAGGAGCGCTGGGACGCCGCGCGGGCCGGGTGTGGGTCATTGGGGGCGTTCCAGACGATGGCGTCGGAGGAGATCATGGGGCTCATCCTAGGCCGAATCTAGAACACGTTCTACCCCGAGATTCCGGATGGTTGCCCGTCGTGGCTGCGTTCCCTGCCATTCACGTGATGGTCACCAGCGTCTGCCACGGTGCTCGCATGGCGAAGAAGCACAAGGCCTGGATCCACGTCGGGGCCCCGGGTGCCGGTGATGTCATCGAACCGCTGTTGGCCCACCACCACACGGCCCTTGTCGAGCTCGGGTTCGCCTCGCTCGCGCACACGCCTGCCGAGAGCTTCCGCGCTGCCGTCGAGATGACCCGCACCCACAAGGACTGGGGCCTCAAGCGCGCTGACGTCGAGGGCCAGTGGACCCGGCTCGTCCGTCGTGCCGAGAAGGCCAGGTGTGACCTCGTGTTCAGCCACTCGCTGCTCGCTGCCGCCACTGCCGACCAGGTCGCACTGCTGGTCGACGCCCTCGCCGGCTTCCAGATCCACGTCGTCGTCACCACCGATCACCCAAACGAGGCCGCCGCCGTCGTGTCTCGCTGGGCTCCCGCCGTACGCAAGCCCGAGCGTCTGCACGTCCTCGAGACCGACGGCCTCGAGCCCGTCCAGGTCTGGAAGGCGTTCGGCAGGGTCGCCGGATTCGGTACGGCGTCGCTCGGGTTGGCCGGCGTACCGACTGCGGCCGCCACCATCCAGACTCTCCCGGAGGCGCTTCGCGAGGTCGAGCGCCTGGCCCGCCGCAACGCCTCACTCGAGGTTCGGCTCGAGGAGCTGGACCGCAAGCGGCGCAAGCTCAAGAAGAGGCTCGGCAGCGCCGCCTGACCGCAGGCGTCGCGGTCACAACTCACTACTCGGCGGTCAGAAGTCACGACTCGGCGGTCAGAAGTCACGACTCGCGCTCGCGCACTCCAACTCAGTGCGGGGCCCAGGCGTCCTCGTCGGCCGTGCGGCTGGTGACGGCGTCGGGGAGTACGCGGTCGGCGAGTTGTTGGATCGAGACGTCCTCGAACACCTCGCGCAGGGAGCGGCGGGCGGCGATCCAGACGTGCTGGAGGACTTCGGCGTCCTCGTTGTAGTTGACGGCCTCGGGGCGCAGGCCGTAGACGGAGACGAGGGGGCCGTCGACGGCACGGATGACGTCGGCGACCGAGACGCTGGTGGCCTCGCGGGCCATCCGCCAGCCGCCGGACTGGCCGCGCTGGGAGATCACGATGCCGGAGCGGCGCAGGTCGGCAAGGATGGCTTGGAGGAAGCCGTGGGGGATGTCCTGGAGGCGACCGAGTTCTTCGGCGCTCACGGCCTTGCCGTCGGAGCGACCGGCCATGGCGATCAGCGCGCGCAGGGCATAGTCGGACTTGGCGGAGACGCGCATGGGTCCAGTCTGTCAGACGAGTCGATCAATTCACTCGACCAAGCGTTGAATGCCAAGGGTTCACGCGATCTGGCTCACCCGTGCTTGCAGGGAGTTAGCACCCCCCGTATGATGAAGTTACTGGTGAGTAGCCGTACTCATGGACCACCGCCCCGGTGCCAGCCCGAGAGGCAGCCGAGACGAGGCCCGTGAGGACGGCGAAGCCACTCCCCGAATCAATGAAACGGAAACGGTGGGAACTGTGAGCCACTACAAGAGCAACCTGCGCGACATCGAGTTCAACCTCTTCGAGGTGCTGGGTCGTGACGAGATCCTGGGCCAGGGCCCCTTTGCCGAGGTCGACCTCGACACCGCGAAGACGATCCTCGCCGAGGTCGACCGGATGGCGCGCGAGGACCTCGCCGCGTCGTACGTCGACAGCGACCGCAACCCGCCTGTCTTCGACCCCGCGACCAACGCGGCCCCTCTTCCGGAGTCGTTCAAGAAGTCCTACCGCGCCTGGATGGACGCCGAATACTGGCGCCTGCAGATCCGCGAGGAGCTGGGCGGCACCCCCGCCCCCGCCAGCCTCAACTGGGCGCTGGGCGAGATGGTGCTCGGCTCCAACGCCCCGATCCACATGTACGCCGCGGGCGCGCCGTTCGCCGGCGTCCTCTACAACAACGCCAACGGCGTGAAGCGTGACGAGCGGGTCGCCCAGATCATGGTCGAGCGCGAGTGGGGCTGCACCATGGTGCTGACCGAGCCCGACGCCGGATCCGACGTGGGTGCCGGGCGCACCAAGGCCGTCCCCAACGAGGACGGCTCCTGGAACATCACCGGCGTGAAGCGCTTCATCACCTCCGCCACCAACGACATGACCGAGAACGTCATGCACCTGGTCCTCGCCCGCCCCGAGGGTGTCGAGGGCATCGGCGGCCCGGGCACCAAGGGCCTCTCGCTGTTCTGGATGCCCGAGCACCACTTCGACCACGAGACCGGTGAGCTGACCGGCGAGCGCAACGGCGTCTACGTCACCAACGTCGAGCACAAGATGGGCATCAAGGTGTCCAACACCTGCGAG
>JASLDK010000025.1 GCA_030145945.1 Nocardioides sp. | reverse complement strand
GCGCCGGTGTCGCGAACGTCTGGGTCACCGCCTATCGGCAGACCGATCCGAACTCGTGGTCGTATGCGACGTCGACCGCCACCGCGAACAACGGGTCCTATCTCCTCGGCAAGCTCCCGGCCGGCACCTATCGGATCAAGTTCGACACGTCGAACGAGGACTTCCACACCGGCGGCTACTTCGACGGCAGCCAGGACTGGAACAACGCCGCGCCGATAACGGTCGCGGTCGGTGACTCGGCCACGGCCGACTCCACCCTCGCTGCGACCGGTGGAGCCGTTGCCGGCACCGTTGCGTTGGCGGGGACCCCCACTACGACCTACGCCTACGGATACGCCTACCTCTACCAGTGGAGTGGTGGGCAATGGCAACAGGCGAAATCGACGTCCTTCTCCATCGCTCCTGGTCAGTCGAGCGTGTCGTACCGCTTCCGGCATGTGGAGCCGGGAACCTATCGGCTGCAGGTCGTGCCCAGCGACGAGGTGCACGCTGAGCGCTACTACCCGGCAAGTCACACCCTCGCGGGCGCGGCCGACCTCACGGTCTCCATCGGCCACGTGGCCACAGCCGACCTGACGACGCCCGTGGGTGCCGCCGTCAAGGGTTCCGTGGCAGGAAGCGATGGCGCGCCTGCGTCGGACGTCCACGTCTACCTGTACCGCGGTGATCCGGCTTCAGCGAGTGCCGTGTTCGTCGACAGCGCGGTGACCGACGCCCAGGGCGCCTATCGCATCGGCGGATTGACGGCCGGCTCCTACTTCGTGAAGTACGACTCGTCACAGCGATACGTCGGTGAATACTTCAACGACGCCGCGACCCAGTCCGAGGCCGCCCGACTCGACCTCACCCTCGGCCAGTCCGCGACCGCGAACGCCGTGCTCGATCTCCAACTCGCCAATGTCACCGCGCCGAGCATCACCGGGGAACTCCGGGTCGGGGAGACGCTGAGCGCTGATCCTGGTTCGTGGACCTATCCCGATGCGACCTTCACCTACCGGTGGATCCGGGGAGACAACTACATCTGGGGCGCCACCTCCTCGACGTACGCGCTCGTCGCGGCCGACCTGGACCAGCAGCTCCGCGTCGAGGTCACCGCATCCCGGCCGCGTCACAACGACAGGTCGGTGCAGTCCGCAGCAGTGGGCCCGATCGACTACGGCATCATCACGAGCCTGACCGAGCCGACCATCTCCGGGACGGCGCGCGTGGGTGAACAGCTCACCGTCAGCTCCGGCACGTGGAAGCCGTCGAACCCGTCCCGGTCCTACCAGTGGTTGCGCGACGGTACGCCGATCACGGGAGCGACCAGCACCACCTACCAGCTCTCCGCCGCCGACCTCGACGCACGCATCACTGTTCGCGTCGACGCCTCCCAGACGGCGTACCACCCGAAGGTGGTCACGACGGAGGCGACCGAGGCCGTCGCCCTGGGCGTCATCGACAACCTAGCGGCACCGACGATCACGGGTACGCCGCGCGCCGGGGAGATCCTCACCGCCGGCGGGGACGGTTGGCGGGCAACAGGCTTCACCGAACAGCAGTCCCAGGTCGCCGTGACCTATCAATGGTTGCGTGACGGAACCGAGATTCCTGGGGCAACCGGTGCGACGCGACAGCTCACCATCGACGAGGCCACCCACCGCATCGCGGTCCGGGCGACGGCGACGAAACAGGGATATGCCTCGACCGACGCTGCCTCCGGCCCGACCGCGAAGGTCACCTACGGTCTGATCACCAACACCGCTGCAGCCACGGTCACCGGCACACCGCAGGTCGGCAAGCGACTGAGCGTCGCGCCCGGAGAGTGGAACACGACGGGCATCGACTTCTCCTACAACTGGCTCCGCGACGACCAGGCCACGCTGGGCACGGGGGCCACCTACACCCCGGGACCTGATGACATCGGACACCGGATCTCGGCGCAGATGCACGGCACCAGGGCCGACTGGGACCCGGGCGACACGACGACCGCACAGGTCGGACCGGTGCTGATCGGCAACTTCGAGGAACTCGACGCACCGGTGGTGACCGGCACTCCGCAGGTCGGCGTCACGCTCGAGGTGTCCACCGGCAACTGGGCGCCCAACCCGACCGGCATCACCTATCAGTGGTTGCGCAACGGCGACCCGATCGCGAACGCGACCACCCGCCGTTTCACGCCGGGAGCAGACGAGGTCGCTGCCACGATCTCGGTCGAGTTGACCGTGTCGCGCGACGGCTACGAGTCGATGACAACGATCGCGAGTGCACCTGGCGGGGTTGCGCCAGGCGTGATCGTCAACCAGCAACGTCCGGTCGTGTCGGGCAGTGCGCGCGTCGGCGAGACGCTCAGCGCCGACGACGGCGCATGGGACGTCACCGGGGTCACCGTCAGTCATCAGTGGCAGCGCAACGGTGAGCCGATCGCCGGCGCCACCGGATCGACGTACCTCCTCGTGCCGGCGGATGCCCAGGCCGCGATCGCGGTCGTGGTGACGGCGTCCAGGCCCGGATACGCGCCGACATCGCGCGCGTCCGTGGCGACAGGCCCCATCACCTACGACGTGATCCACAACGTCACACCGCCGGTGATCAGCGGGAACGCCGCGGTGGGGATGACTCTGAGCGCGACCAGAGGCGAGTGGGACCAGAGCGGCGTGACGGTGAGCTGGCAATGGCTCCGCGACGGCGCGTCCATCGTGGGAGCCACGGACTCCTCCCTGACCTTGGTGCCTGCTGACTTCGGCAAGCGGATCAGCGTGCGGGCGTCGGCCAGCAGGGCGACCTTCGACTCCGGCACTGCTGACTCCACCGAGACGAATGCTGTTGTCGAGGGCGATCTCGCGAACACCAAACTCCCGGCCATTGCCGGTGTCGCCCGTGTGGGACAGAAGTTGACCGCGACAACGGGGCAGTGGAGCCCCGAGCCGACCACGTTCACCTACGTGTGGCTCCGCAACGGAACGCCCATCGACGGCGCCACGACCTCGGCGTACGTCCTGAGCGACGACGACCTGGGTGCGCTCGTGACGATGCGGGTGACCGCTGGAGGCGTTGGCTATCACCCGGCCACAGCCACCTCCACGGCGACGGCCCCGGTCGGCGCGATGAACCACGCACCGGTCCTGCGCGTCGACTTCTCGCCGAGCACCACAGGAGCCGCGCCCTTCGCAACCGGCCTCCTCTTCGGCGCGACCGATGAGGACGGCGACGTGTTGTCCTACAAGGTCGAGTACGGCGACGGCACGTCGCCGATGACCGGCTCCGAGGCGCCGCCGACGCCGTTGGCCCACACCTACGGACAGCCCGGCACCTACCAGTTGAAGGTGACGGTCACCGACGGCATCCAGACCGATTCCAGGACGCTCACGATCTCCGTCGTCCTTCCCGAGCCGGTGGCAGCCGACGCCGGGGACGACCTGATCGCCGTCCAGGGCGAGCCGGTCTCCTTCGACGGCTCCGGCTCGCGACCGGCAGGTCTGATCGCGTCCTACTCATGGGACTTCGGCGACGGCGCGACCGGGTCGGGACCGAGGCCGTCACACACCTATCTCACGCCCGGCGACTACACGGTGACCCTGACCGCCAGCGCCGCCGGCGAGACCAGCATCGACACCGCGAAGGTGTCGGTCACGGCGCCCCCGCCGTTCCAGGGCATCCTCGCCACCATCACCGGCACCGGTGCGGGCGCGTTGGCCGACGCGACCGTGCTCCTGATCAAGCCGGACGGGTCGC
>JASLDK010000417.1 GCA_030145945.1 Nocardioides sp. | reverse complement strand
CCATGTCGGCCGGCTCGACACCGACACCTCCGGGCTGCTGCTCCTGACCAACGACGGCGACTTCGCGCACCGGATGGCGCACCCGTCGTTCGAGGTCGAGAAGACGTACGTCGCGGAGGTGGCCGGTCGGCTCACGAAGGGCACCCTCGCCGACCTGTTGGCGGGGGTGACGCTCGAGGACGGTCCGGTGGAGGTACGCCGAGCACGGATCATCGCGACCGCCGCCGAGAAGTCGATCATCGAGCTGGTCATCCACGAGGGCCGCAACCGGATCGTGCGCCGCCTGCTCGACCAGGTCGGACACCCGGTGCGTCAGCTCAGCCGCACCCGCTTCGGGCCGATCGAGCTCGGCACGCTGGGTGGCGGCAAGATGCGTGAGCTCTCCGACGGCGAGCTCGGTGAGCTGCTGGAGTTGGTGGGTCTGTGACAGGCAACGCCCAACCCGGCATCCTCACCGGACCGGTCGAGATCGTCGGCACGGGCCTGATCGGTACGTCGATCGCGCTGGCCTGTCGCCGGGCCGGGATCGAGGTGCTGCTGACCGACGCGACACCGGCCCATGTCCGCACTGCCAGCGGCCTCGGCGCCGGTCGTCCGCGTGAGGCCGGGGACGTGCCACAACTCGTCGTGGTCGCCGTGCCCCCGGACACGTTGGGAGCGGTGATCTCCGACGTCCTCGACGCCGCGGGGCCCGAGACCGTCGTCACCGACGTGGGCAGTGTGAAGGCCGGTCCGCTCAGTGCTGTCGCCGGACACCCGGCGATCAGCCGCTATGTCGGCAGCCACCCGATGGCCGGCACCGAGCACTCGGGACCGCTCACGGCCAATGCGGAGCTCTTCGACGGCCGTCCGTGGGCGATCACGCCGGGACCGGATGCGAGACCGTCGGCGACCCGTCTCGTCGAGGCGTTGGCCCTGGTGTGCGGGGCGGTGCCGGTGCACCTGAGCCCGGTCGAGCACGACCGCGCGGTCGCGCGCACCTCGCACGTCCCTCACCTGATGGCCTCGCTCGTCGCCGGCACGCTCGCGGGCGCATCTGCTGAGCACCTGGCGTTGTCGGGGACCGGTGTCCGCGACGTCACCCGGGTCGCCGGCGGCGACCCGCGGCTCTACAGCCAGATCATCGGCGGCAATGCGACGGCGGTGGCAGCGCTGCTCGCGGAGGTCCGCGACCGTCTCGACCTCGCACTGGAGGCCGTCGCGGGGGGAGACCGGGTCGGTCTGGAGTCCTTGCTCGCCTACGGGCAGGCCGGGACCCGCGCCATTCCCGGCAAGCATGGTGCCGCACCGGAGCCGATGGAGACCGTCCGGGTCGCGCTGCCCGACCAGCCCGGCGGTCTGGCGCGACTGTTCGCCGACGCGGGCGACAGCGGCGTCAACATCGAGGACGTCCGGATCGACCACGACCCGGGTCGGCCGGTCGGTCAGGTCGAGCTCGACGTCGTCGAGGGGAGCGCCGACAAGTTGCGGGCCGCGCTGGAGGCGCGAGGTTGGGCTGCGCACTCATGACGGCTCCAGCCGTGGGCAACGGTAGGGTGCAGGCCGTGAATGCGCCGGTGAACGTGGTTGTTGCAGTCGACGGAACCTCCGGCTCGGGCAAGTCGAGCACCTGCCGGGCCGTGGCCGACCGCCTCGGACTGCGCTACCTCGACACCGGCGCGCAGTACCGTGCGATCACCTGGTGGATGCTCGACCAGGGCGTCGACGTCCACGACCCGGCCGCCGTGGCGGCCCGGGCCGGTGCTGCCAGGATCGAGTCGGGCACCGACCCGCTCGCACCGACCATCACCGTCGATGACCGCGACGTCTCCGTCGAGATCCGCAGCGACGAGGTCAACGCGGCCGTTTCGCCGGTCAGCGCGGTGCCTGAGGTGCGCGCGCGCCTGGTCGACTTGCAGCGTTCGATCGTGGCCGATGCGGGCGGACGCAGCGGCGGGATCGTCGTCGAGGGCCGCGACATCGGTTCGGTCGTGTGCCCGGACGCCGACGTGAAGATCTACCTGACCGCTGACCCGGCGGCGCGGGCGTCCCGGCGCGCCCTCGAGAACGGCGGCGCCGACGTCGCGGCCACCGAGGCCTCGCTGCTGGCCCGCGACGAGATCGACTCCAGCCGAGCCGTCGCCCCCCTCACCCAGGTCGACGGTGCGGTCCACATCGACTCGACCCACCGGACCCTCGACGAGGTCATCGACCTGGTGGTGGGCCTGGTGACAGGCCGGGGGTGACCCCCGGGCCGCAGGTGCCGCGCAGCGACGACCTCGCGGCCCCTGCCCGCTGGCTGCTCGTCGGCGCACGTCCGAGCGCACGGTGGCTCCTCGAGCGTCGGTACGACGTGCACGTGCACCACCCCGAGCGCTTCCCGTTGCACGGCCCGGTGGTGGTGGCGGGCAATCACGTGGGCTTCATCGACGGTCCGCTGATGGCGATCTTCGCGCCCCGGCCCGTCCACGCCCTGACCAAGCTGGAGATGTTCCGCGGACCGCTGGGCGTCTTCTTGAAGCAGGCCGGTCAGGTGCCGCTTGACCGGGACAACACCGATCCGCGGGCAGTGCGCACGGCTCTGCGGGTGTTGCGCGACGGGCGAGCCGTGGGAGTGTTCCCCGAGGGGTCCCGCGGTTCCGGCGAGATGGCGCACATCCACGGGGGAGCGGCGTACCTCGCGATGGTGACGGGCGCTCCCGTCGTACCGATGACGTTCCTGGGAACCCGCGAACCCGGCGGGACGAGTGGGTCGCTGCCGGCGAAAGGAGCACGGATCGACATCGTCATCGGGAAGCCGATGGCCGTCGATGCGGTGTCCTGGCCCCGGACGCGAGACAATGTTCGTTCGACCTCGGCAGCTCTCCAGGCGCACCTGCGCCGCGGGCTGGCCGATGCCCTGAACGAGACGGGGCGGAGCCTGCCCGGCCCGCTCCCGCAAGGAGACACAGATGAGTGACGTTCCCGTGCTGGCCGTCGTCGGCCGGCCGAACGTCGGCAAGTCGACCCTGGTCAACCGTATCCTCGGCCGCCGCGAGGCCGTCGTCGAGGACATCCCGGGCGTGACCCGGGACCGGGTCTCGTACGACGCCGAGTGGGCCGGACGCGAGTTCACCCTCGTCGACACCGGCGGCTGGGATCCCGACGCGCGCGGGATGGCCGAGCGGATCAAGATGCAGGCCGAGGTCGCGGTCGGCCTCGCCGACGCCGTGCTGTTCGTCGTCGACGCGACCGTCGGCATCACCGACGCCGACGAGGCCGTCGTCCGGGTGCTGCGCAAGTCCGGCAAGCCCGTCGTGCTGGCTGCCAACAAGGTCGACGACGAGCGCGCCGAGGCTGAGGCCTTCGGGCTGTGGAACCTCGGGCTGGGGGAGCCGCACGTGGTCTCCGCCCTGCACGGCCGCGGTTCCGGCGACCTGCTCGACGCCGTGCTCGACGTGCTGCCGGAGGCACCGGAGGGCGTCGAGGAGGAGTTCGGCGGCCCCCGACGGATCGCCATCGTCGGTCGCCCCAACGTCGGCAAGTCCTCGCTGCTCAACAAGCTCGCCGGTGAGGAGCGGGTCGTCGTCGACAACGTCGCCGGCACCACCGTCGACCCGGTCGACGAGCTCGTCGAGCTCGGCGGCCAGACCTGGCGCTTCATCGACACCGCCGGCATCCGCAAGCGGGTCAAGGAGGCCTCGGGTCACGAGTACTACGCCTGGCTGCGCACCTCGACCGCCATCGAGCGCGCCGAGGTCTGCGTGCTGGTCCTCGCCGGCAACGAGTCCGTCGCCGAGCAGGACATCCGGATCCTGCAGGAGGTCCGCGAGGCCGGCAAGGCACTCGTCATCGCCTTCAACAAGTGGGACCTCGTCGATGCCGAACGCCGCTACTACCTCGACCGCGAGATCGAGCGTGACCTCGTGCAGGTGCAGTGGGCGCCGCGGATCAACATCACCGCCAAGACCGGCTGGCACATCGACCGACTCGTCCCCGCCCTCGACCGGGCGATCGAGGGCTGGGAGACCCGGATCTCCACCGGTGCCCTCAACGCCTTCCTCGGCCGGGTCGTCGCCGAGCACCCGCACCCCGTGCGCAGTGGCAAGCAGCCGCGGATCCTGTTCGGAAGCCAGGTGCAGAGCGCTCCGCCGGTGTTCAAGCTGTTCACCACCGGCAAGCTCGACCAGGGCTACGAGCGCTTCATCGAGCGTCGCCTGCGTGAGGAGTTCGGTTTCGTCGGTACGCCGATCGAGATCAAGGTGCAGCCTCGGGAGAAGCGCGGCCGACGCTAGCCGTCGTTGGGGGGCCGGGGAGTGATCCGGCCTTGCATCGTTCGAACAAATGTTCGAACATGTCCGAGTGAGCATCCGCGCCCTCGAACCGGTCGACCGGGCTGATCCCCGCGCTGTCGTCGACCAGCTCCGCGGGCGGATCGCGGCTCTCGAGGGCGGTGGCCTGCGAGCCGACGTACCGGTCGTCCCGCTGCTCGCCGGAGTGGTCGGGCTGCGCACCGGAGGGGTCTATGCCGTTGACTCCTCGTCGCTGGGGATGGCCCTCGCGGCGGGTGCGTCGCAGGCCGGGGAGTGGGTCGGCTTCGCCGGCTGGAACGACTTCGGGGTCGAGGCGGCCCAGCAGCAGGGCATCGTCCTGTCCCGCACCGTTCTGGTGCCCGCGCCCGGCGAGCACTGGCTCGAGGTGACCGCGGCCCTCATCGACGTCCTCAAGGTCGTGGTGCTCCGCCCGAACGGCGGAGTCGACCCGAAGTCTGCCTCCATCATCGAGGCGCGGCTGCGGGCCAGGTCGGCCGTGCTGGTCGTGCAGGGGGAGTGGCCCCGGTGCGAGGCGCGGATCAGCCTCGACGAGGTCGCCTGGGACGGCATCGGGCAGGGTGAGGGCCGACTTCGCTCGCGACGTGCTGCTGTCGTCGTACGCCAGGGTGGGCGCGCGCCTGCCCGTGCCGAGGTGGTGCTCGGCTGATGCGGACGATGGTGCTCTGGTGCCCGGACTGGGCAGTGACGGCCGGACTGCTGGAGCGTGCCGAGACTGAGCTGGAGTTCGACGGACCGATCCACGTGACCGCACCGGCCGTGGTCCTGCACGCCAATCGGGTGACGGTGTGCAATGCGGCGGCCCGGGCCGAAGGGGTACGCCGAGGGCAGCGGCGCCGTGATGCGCAGGCGCGTTGTCCGGAGGTGGTGCTCCTGGCGGCCAACGACGAGCGGGACGCGCGTTGGTTCGAACCGGTCCTGACGGCGGTGGAGGCCGTGCGACCCGGGGTGGCGCCGTTGCGCCCGGGGTTGCTGGCGGTGCCTGCGCCGGGGCGCTACTTCGCGCGCGGCGGGATCGCGGGCGAGGAGGCGGCTGCGGCGGTCCTGGCCGAGCATCTGGTCCAGTCAGGCGTGTGGGACAGCAGGTTCGGTGCGGCCGATGACCTCTACACCGCGGAGCGTGCGGCGCGCCTGGCTCCTCCCCAGAGCTGTCTGTCGATCGAGTCCGGCGGCTCGGCGGCCTTCCTGCGCGGGTTGCCTGTGAGCGTGCTCGCCGACGACGGTCCCGAGGGGGGCGAGCTCGCCGACCTCCTGCGTCGACTCGGGCTCGCCCTGCTGGGTGACTTCGCCGCCCTCGACCCGGGCGAGGTCGCCAACCGGTTCGGGGCCTATGGCACCGATGTCTGGCGAAGGGTGCAGGGACGCGATGTCGGCCATCTCGCGTCAAGAACCCCGCCGCCCGAGCTGGCCTGCGCGATCTCCTTCGAACCCCCGCTGGACTCCGCGGAGGCGGTCACGTTCAGCGTCCGCACCACGGCCGAGAGGTTCATCGCCGGGCTCGTTGATCGTCACCTGGTCGCGACCTCGGTGCGGATCGAGGCCGAGTTCGAGGAGGGCGTCTCGTCCCGGACCTGGCTGCACCCGCGCTGCTTCACCTCCCGTGACCTCGTCGACCGGGTGCACTGGCAACTCCAGGCCGGGATGGCGTCCTCGGGTCTGCGCAGCCGCAAGTCCACCGATGCGTCGATCACCTCGCCGGTCACCCTTGTCCGGTTCCTTCCCGACGTCGTCGAACCCTCCGGGGACCACGCCGACACGCTGTGGGGTGGGGGAGCCGACGACCAGGTGGTGCGCGGGGTCTCCCGGGTCCAGGCGATGATCGGGTACGACGCCGTCCGCATGCCCGTGCTCCAGGGTGGTCGCGGTGCGGCTGATCGCCAGGCGCTGGTGCCGTGGGGAGAGCGGCCGACCAGCCTGCGGCCGGTGGATCGCCCCTGGCCCGGGCAGATTCCCGGGCCAGCGCCGAGCCGGGTCTTCGCCGAAGCGCTGGAGGCGGAGGTGGTCGACGAGGCGTCGCATGCCGTCGATGTCACCGAGCGGGGCGTGGTGACGGGTGAGCCGTGGCGGCTGCGGGTGGGGCGGCACTGGTGTCCGGTCGCTGCCTGGGCGGGGCCGTGGCCGGTGGACGAGGGATGGTGGCTCACCGGTGGCGTTGGTGCGGGGGCCGGGCGGGCGGCTCGGTTCCAGATGGTCGGTGTCGATGGACGCGCGTGGCTGCTGCGTTGGCGGGAGGGAGCGGGCTGGGAGGCGGAGGCGTCGTACGACTGACGCGTGCCGACTTCTGTAACCAATCCGTGTCCTGATGCGCTGTGGAAGGGGAAGGCCTCGGGACATCCGGGTGCTCGGGAGGCCAGGCAGACCAGGGAGTGGGAATGGTGCAGTTCGTCGGGATACGCGCAGCCGTCGGCGGGACACGGATGTGGGGGGCGCTCGTCGCCACGGTGGTGCTGGCCTCGACCCTGTTGGTCGCGGGTTCGCAGCCCCAGGCATCGGCCGCGAAGAGCGCCCCGGATCCGACGTACGTCGTGCAACCGGGGATCACCTTCAACCATCCGTTCCGCAGCACGAAGAAGAAGACGAAGATCCAGCGTCAGATCGTCAAGACCGTCAAGAACGTCCCGGCAGGGGAGTCGATCCGGGTGATGACGTGGAACTTCGACTCCCCGAGGCTGACGAAGGTCTTCGTCAAGGCCCATCAACGTGGCGTCTCGGTGCAGATCATCATGGCCCGCGGGCTGGCGCGGACGCAGGGTCCGGGCCGGTCCTACCCGACGCTGCGCAAGGCGCTCAAGAAGGGCAGCGCGGATCGTCCCAAGGAGCTGCGCAGCTGGATCCGCACCTGCGTCTCGACCTGTCGGGGCAAGGGCGGTGCGATGCACTCCAAGCTGATGCTGGTCAGCCGCTCGGGCACGACGAACTGGATCGCGATGCAGGGCTCCGGCAACTTCACGGGGGCTGCCGCCGTGCAGCAGTTCAACGACTGGACCACGATCACCGAGAACCAGCCGCTCTACGACGGTTGGATGACGATGTGGAACCAGGCGAAGAAGGACAAGAACACCAAGCCGCTGCGGTTCACCGTCCCCAGCACCACGACTCCCGGAGCGACGATCACTTCGATCTTCGCGCCGCACAAGAAGAAGATCGACCCGGCGCTCAAGGTGCTCAACGACGTGACGTGCTCCGGTGCCACCAACGTCGCCGGAGGGCGGACCAAGGTGCGGATCGCGAATGCCGTCTGGGGCGACGAGCGGGGTGTCAAGGTCGCCCGCAAGGTGCGTGCCCTGGCCAACGCGGGCTGCGACGTACGCATCGTCTTCATGATGATGCCGATGAAGATCCGCAACATCCTGCGCGGCCTTCCCGCGAAGCAGATGGTCTACATCACCGGCGCAACGGCCAACAAGTTCAAGGACCGCTACGTGCACCTGAAGGGGCTGTCGGTCCAGGGCAACATCGGCGGACGCACCGACGGCACCGCGGTGCTGTCCAGCAGTGAGAACTGGACCCAGCTCGGCTGGCACTCCGACGAGCAGAACGTCATCTTCGCCAACGACACCGCGATGGCGACGGCGTACGCCGACTGGGTGGACCTGATCTATCGTCAGGCGCCGCGCAACCTCAACAACTACGTCAACTCCGCCGACCCCAATGGTCGGGCCATGCCGGGCGGCGGGCCGGGAACCGAGTTCCTCGCCCCGAAGGACTATCCGTTCGAGGACCTCGAGCTCGACTGACCGTCGCTGGGCCGAGTCGAGAGGTCCTCCTGCTCGGCCCAGCGGTTGGCGATCAGTTGGAAGCTCGGGGTGTCGGCGAGGGACGTCATCGCCTCATAGATCCGTTCGTACTCGGTCGACGTGATCCGCCAGGCGCCGTCCGGATCGCGACGGTAGGTGTCCTTGTAGTAGCCGCCGCCCCGGATCAGCACGTTGAAGTCCGTGGCGATCACGGTGTCCTCGAACGCCCAGCTGCCGGTGGCGGTGGAGCCGTCGACATCGATCTCGGGATGGTTGGCGATGTGGACGGTGATGATGCCCGGCCCCATGTTCTTCACCATCGAGGCGACGAGATCGTCACGGTTGTCGAAGACCAGGGGCTCACCCATCGCCTTCGTGCCATA
>JASLDK010000409.1 GCA_030145945.1 Nocardioides sp. | reverse complement strand
CGACCGTCTTGCCATCGTGATCGGCCAGGACCCGCTCCAGACCGGCGAGAACCCGCTCGCGCACCTCGACGAACGACTCGCCGCCGGGCGGTGCGGTCGCCATGTCGGCGAACCACGCGTCAAGACGGTCCTTGTCGCGTTCGGCGACCTCGGTGAAGCTCAGTCCGTCCCACTCGCCGAACTCCATCTCGGCGAAGGCGTGCTCCTCGGCCACCGGGAGGCCGAGGACGTCGGCGATGACGTCCGCCGTCTCACGGGTACGCCGGACGGGCGAGGCGATCACGACGTCGATGTCGCCCTTGACCTCCGCCAACCAGGCGGCCGCCTCGGCGGCCTGGGCGCGTCCCTCGTCCGACAACGGTGGGTTGTCACCGCCGAGTCCGCCGGAGAACCGTCGGCCGGTCGTGTGCTCGGTGACCCCGTGGCGGACCAGGATGACCGTGGTCGGCTTCGCCGGTCGGGTCACAAGATCACAGCCCGCTCTCGGCCGTCCGGACCAGGATCCGGTCGCACTCCTCGTGACGGATGACCGTCTCGGGAGCAGCGGCCCGGATGTCGCCCAGCTCACCGGCGTCGAGGGTCAGCTGGCAGCCGCCACACTGGCGGGCCCGCAGGGCACCGACCGCGATGCCGCCCTTGCTGGCACGCAGCTTGTCGTAGAGCGCCAGCAGGTCCGCGGGGATATCCGCAACGATCGCCTCGCGCCCCGCCGCGACGGTGGCGATCTCGGCGTCGATCTCTGCCGTCTTCTCGTCGCGAGCAGTGGTCAACTCACCCAGCCGGGCGTCGAGGTCACCGATCGCGTTGGTGAGCTCAGCGAGCGCGGACTGCGCCTCCTCGAGCTGCTCCATCACCTCGAGCTCCTCGTCCTCGAGGGTTCCGATCCGGCGTTCGAGGGACTCGAGCTCGTGCTGCATCCGCTCCAGCGCCTTGGGGTCGCCGATCGCACCGGAGTCCATCCGCTCACGGTCGCGGGTGCGCCGGGCCTTGACCTGCTCCACGTCGGCATCGGCCTTGGCCTGGGCGACGGCGAGGTCGTCGACGACGATGCGCTGGTCCCGCAGCCGCCCGTCGACGTCGGCCCGCTTGCCGAGCAGGTCCTTGATCTCGGCCGCCTCGGCGGGGTTGTTGCGCCGATGGCGCAGGTGATCCACCTGGGAGTCGAGCTCCTGGAGGTCGAGCAGGCAGAGCTGGGCGGCGGGATCGGCGTTCACAGTCGCATTGTCCAAGGGTCGGTGACGGTCCCGCTCACCCGGGTCTCGACGGCGTCGCCCAGCGCCTCGCGCAGGCGTTGTTCGAGGACCGGGAGCCAGGTCCATTCGGCCGCCCAGTGCGCCACGTCGATCAACGCCGGCCCACCCTTCTCGACGAACTCGGACGCCGGGTGATGGCGCAGGTCACTGGTGACATAGACGTCGACGTCGGTCCGGGCGATCCGGTCAAGCAGGAAGTCGCCGGCGCCACCACAGACCGCCACCCGGCGTACCGGACGCTCGGGGTCTCCCGCCACCCGGACACCGTGGTGGGTCGGGGGCAAGGCAGCGGCCACGGACTCGGCGAAGCCCTGCAGGGTCGTGGGCTCGACGCTCCCGATCCGGCCGGTTCCCGTGGTGACCAGGGCGGGGTCGGCGACCTCGACGACGTCGTACGCCGGCTCCTCGTAGGGGTGTGCGGCCAGCATCGCCCGGACCACTGCGTTGCGGCGTGAGCGTGGGAGGACGACCTCGATCCGCACCTCCTCGACGGTCTCGATGTCGCCGATGGTGCCGATGGTCGGGTCCGCACCCTCGAGGGGCCGGAAGCGGCCCTGGCCGGGCGCGCTGGTGAACGACGCGAAGTCGTAGTCGCCGATCTGACCGGCGCCCGCCTCGGCGACCGCGGCCCGGATCGGCGCTGCCGCATCATCGGGGACGAAGACGGTGAGCTTGTCCAGCGGCTCGCTCGGCGCGGGGATGATCGGCTCGAGGTCGTGCAGCCCGAGCGCGACCGCGAAGGACTCGGACACGCCCTCGAGCGCCTGATCGGCATTGGTGTGCGCGGTCAGCAGGGCGCAGTCCGCCTTGGTCAGCGTGTGGGCGGTGCGCCCCTTGGGCGTCGTCGCGGCGAACCCGTTGACGCCCTTGAGGAACAGCGGGTGGTGCACGATCAGCAGGTCGGCCTTCCACTCCGCTGCCTGCGCGGCAACCTCGGGTGCGGGATCGACGGCGAGCAGCACCTTCTTCACCTGCTGCTCGGGATCGCCGAGCACCAGTCCCACGGCGTCCCACGAGTCGGCCGTGCCGGGCGGGTACCAGCCGTGAACGAGGTCGACGACGTCCTTGAGGGAAGGCATGGCGGTCAGGCTACCGATCGGCTCTTGCTAGGGTGCCGGTGCCAGCGAAGGGAACCCGGTGAGAGTCCGGGACTGACGCGCAGCGGTATGGGTGACGGCCGGAGCACTGATGTCACTGGACCCTCCGGGGTCTGGGAAGACGCTCCGAACCGGGTGATCCCGAGTCCGAAGACCTGCTGGCCCTTGCGGCCACCCGCCGTGAGGTCGATGGGGGGCGATCGCGAGGAGCCCCGGCCTCCAAGGACCACGATGGTGCAGCCGCAGGCTGGAACTGTGCGGGACCGACGCGATCGGTGCCCCGGCGTCGTGCACCCCTGGCCCGCCGACGACGGCGGCCTGGTGCGGATCCGGGTTCCCGGTGGACGCGTGTCGCTGGTCGCGTTGAGGGCACTGGTCGAGATCGCCGCGGAACACGGCGACGGGCGGGTGCGCGTGACCGGCCGGGCGAACCTGCAGGTGCGCGGGATGCCGCTCACCGCGGACGGTCTGCTCACGTCCGAGGCGCTGGCAGCGGTGGAGTCGACCGGCCTGGTGCCCTCGCGGGTCCATGACCGCGCGCGCAACGTGCTGGTCTCGCCGCAGACCGGGCTGGGCGGCGGTCGTGCGGACGTGCGGCCGGTCCTTGCCGCTGTCGACGCAATGCTCCTGGCGTCGCCCGACCTCGGGCAGCTGCCGGGACGGTTCCTGTTCACCCTCGACGACGGCCGCGGCGACCTGCACGACCGGCCCACCGACCTCGGCCTGGTCGCGCTCGACAACGCCACCGGACAGCTCCGGGTCGGCGAGGAATGGGGCGAGACCGTCTCCCTCGACGACGCGGGCGGCGCGCTGACCGCCCTGGCCCGTGAGTTCCTCGCCGCCCGCGGCACCGGACCGCAGGCACCGTGGCACGTCCGCGAACTCGCCGTACCTCTGACCGCACCCGTCCCACCCGCGCCGGGTGCCGTCGTCACGACCGGGCCGCTTCCCTTCGGCCCGGTCGAGGGCGGCCGGCATGTCGGCGTACCCGAGGACGGGATGGACCGCGACTTCATCGCCGCACTCACCGCACCTGACGTCGTCATCACGCCCTGGCACGGCGTACTCATCCCCGATCCCATGCTTGACGAGGAGAACCATGGCTGAGCCGACCGCTCCCCCGCGCCGCTATGACTACATCGCCGACGGACCGGCGATCTATGTCGACTCGTTCGCGACGATCCGGCGTGAGTCCGACCTGTCCCGCATCCCGGCGGAGGCCGAGAAGGTCGCCGTCCGGATGATCCACGGCAGCGGGCAGACCGATCTCGTGCGCGACCTGGTCGTCCACCCGCGTCTGGTCACCGCTGCTCGTGCTGCGCTGAACGCCGGAGCTCCCGTCCTGTGCGACGCACGGATGGTCGCCATGGGCATCACGGCGGGACGCCTGCCTGCGGACAACCCGGTGCACTGCTTCCTGACCGATCCGCGCGTCCCCGACCTGGCCCGGGGATGGTCCACCACCCGCACCGCTGCCGCGGTGTCGCTGTGGGAGCCCCTGCTGGACGGGGCGGTGGTGGCGATCGGCAACGCCCCCACGGCACTCTTCCACCTGCTCGAGCTGATCCTCGCCGGTGGTCCGCGCCCGGCCGCGATCGTCGGCTGCCCGGTCGGGTTCATCGGCGCCGCGGAGTCGAAGGACGCACTTGCGTCCTTCGCCGAGGACCACGGCATCGACATCCCGTTCGTCACCGTCCGCGGTCGTCGAGGAGGCTCCGCGATGGCGTCGTCCGCCGTCAACGCACTGGCCCAGGAGGCAGAATGATCGGGACCTTCCACGTCGTCGGCATCGGACCCGGCGACCCCGAGCTGATCACCCGCAAGGCCGAGCGGCTGATCCGCGCAGCCGGCGTGATCGCCTTCCACGCCGGCGTACGCAAGTCCTCGCATGCGCGCCGCATCGCTGCCGACCTCATCCCGGCCGGGATCGTCGAGGAAGAGCTGCGCTATCCGGTCACCACCGGCTCCACCGACCACCCCGGCGGGTACGTCGGCGCGCTGGCCGCCTTCTACGACGAGTGCGAGACCCGACTGGCCGCGCACCTCGACGCCGGCCGCGACGTCGTCCTGCTCGCCGAGGGCGATCCGCTGTTCTACGGCTCCTCGATGTACCTCGTCGACCGATTCCGCGACCGGTTCCCCGTCGAGGTCGTCCCCGGCATCCCGGCCTTCGCGGCCGCCACCGCCACGGTTCCGGCCCCGCTGGTCCGGCAGACCGACGTGCTCACCGTGCTGCCCGGCACCCTCCCCGAGCCGGAGCTCGCCCGCCGCCTCGCCGACACCGACGGCGCGGTGATCATGAAGCTCGGCCGGACCTTCCCCGCCGTCCGCTCCGCCCTCGCGGCCGCGGGACGGTTGGAGGGCGCGTTGTACGTCGAGCGCGCCTCCCAGCCCGAGGAGCGCTGGCTGCCCGTCGCCGAGGTCGACGCCGACTCGGTGCCGTACTTCTCGTTGATCGTGGTGCCCGGCGACGCGGCGCGCCGCTCGGAGGTCGAGGAGGCCGCTCGCGGCCGTCACGAGACCCCCGGGCGTCTCGTGACGCTTGCTGCGCAAGCTCCTCGACGTCCCACGCTTGCTCCTCGACGTCCGGAACCTGCGGAGCTCCTCGTGATCGGGCTCGGTCCCGGCCCCGACGGCTGGCTGACGCCCGAGGCGAGCGCCGCACTGGCCGCGGTCGACCACGTGGTCGGCTACGCGCCGTACGTCAACCGGGTTCCCCAGCGTCCCGGCCTCCAACGGCATGCGTCGGGCAACACGGTCGAGGTCGACCGGGCCCGGTTCGCGCTCGACCTGGCTCTGCGCGGCGAGCGCGTGGCCGTCGTCTCGGGCGGCGACGCCGGCGTGTTCGGCATGGCCGCCGCGGTCTTCGAGGCCGCCGCCGACCCGGCCCACCCGGAGCACGGAGGCGTCCCCGTCCGAGTGCTGCCGGGCGTCAGCGCCGTCCAGGCGGTCGCCGCCCGGGCAGGTGCGCCGATCGGTGCGGACTTCGCGGTTCTCAGCCTCTCCGACCGGCTCAAGCCGTGGCCGGTGGTCGAGCGCCGGCTGCGCGCGATCGCGGAGGCCGACCTGGTGCTCGGCGTCTACAACCCCGCCTCCCGATCGCGCCGCGACCAGGTCGTCGAGATGCAGAAGGTCCTGTTGGAGCACCGCTCCCCCGACACCGTCGTGGTCGTCGGCCGCGACGTCGGCCGGGCCGAGGAGTCACTGACCGTCACCACGCTCGGTCTGCTCGACACCGACAGCGTCGACATGAAGTGCCTGTTGATCATCGGCGCCTCCGCCACCCGCGTGGAGCCGAACGGCAGTGTCTGGACGCCCCGATGGGTGGACTGATGGGCTCCTTCGTCACCGTCGTCGGCATCGGCGCCGACGGTCACCTCCCGCCTGCATCCAGTGCGCTGGTCGCTGACGCCGAGGTGCTGCTCGGCGGCGAGCGCCACCTCGACCTGGTGCCTGCCGTCTCCGGTCAGGTGCGCCGACCCTGGCCCCGCCCGTTGTCTGCCCTGTCGAGCGTGCTGAAGGAGCACGCAGGCCGGCGTGTCGTCGCGCTCGCATCAGGAGATCCGTTGGTCTCCGGCATCGGCACGACGCTCATCGCACTGCTCGGCGCAGACTCTGTCGATGTCATTCCAGCGGTGTCGTCCGTCTCGCTGGCCCGCGCGCGGATGGGTTGGTCGGCCGAGGAGTCCACGGTGGTGACGCTGGTCGGTCGCGACGTCGACGCGCTGCGCCGCGAGCTCGCGCCCGGTCGGAAGGTGCTCGTGCTGTCCTCGGACGAGAGCACTCCGGCCGCGGTCGCCACACTGCTGACCGACGCCGGGTTCGACGACACGACGATCCACGTCCTCGGCAACCTGGGCGACCTCGGCGCCGAGACCGGTGGCGTCTACCCCTGCCCAGTCCCGCGGCTGCACGTCCTCGCCCTCGACGTTGATGGCACCGGCCTCGCCACCTGGGCGACCGGCGTGCCCGACGACGCCTTCGAGCACGACGGTCAGCTGACCAAGCGCGACGTCCGCGCGAGCGCCCTCGCCCGCCTTGCCCCCCGCCCCGGTGACCACCTCTGGGACGTCGGGGCCGGCGCCGGCTCGGTCGCGATCGAATGGCTGCGCGCGCACCCGCTGACCTCCGCGACGGCAGTGGAGGGCAACGAGGAGCGGGCGGCCCGGATCGGTCGCAACGCCCGCCGCCTCGGCGTACCCCGCCTCGAGGTCGTCACCGGTCACGCGCCCGATGCCCTGGCCGGACTGCCGGCACCCGATGCGATCTTCGTCGGCGGCGGTGCGACCGCCCCGGGTCTGCTCGACCGGTGCCGCAGTGCCCTGGCGCACGGCGGCCGGCTGGTCGCACACGGCGTGACCCTGGAGACCGAGCAGCTGCTGGTCGCGGGCTTCCACGCGTACGGCGGCGAACTGACCCGGCTCTGCGTCGAGCACGTGACGCCGCTGGGCGGACGGTTCACCGGTTGGACGCCAGCCCGAGCCGTCGTGCAGTGGGCCTGGACGAAGGACACCGACCAATGACGGTCCACTTCGTCGGCGCCGGCCCCGGCGCGGCTGACCTGATCACCTTGCGCGCCGCCTCGCTGCTCAGTCAGGCAGACGTGGTGCTCTTCCCCGGCACCTACATCGACAGCGAGGTCCTCTCCCACTGTCGCGACGAGGCGGAGCGAGTCGACACCCAGGACCTTGACCTCGACCGGATCACCGCGGTCATGGCGGAGGCGCACGTCGCCGGGCGCGACGTCGTACGGCTGACGTCCGGCGACCCGTCGCTCTACTCCGCCCTGCACGAGCAGACCCGCCGCCTCGACGAGGCCGGGGTGCCGTGGGAGGTGACGCCCGGCGTGCCGGCGTACGCCGCTGCTGCCGCGATCGTGGGGCGCGAGCTGACGGTGCCGCGGGTCGCACAGTCCGTCGTGCTGACCCGCACCCAGGCGCGCTCGACGGCGATGCCGGATGGTGAGTCGCTGGCGGCGTACGCAGCGACGGGAGCGACCCTCGTGCTGCATCTCGCGATCACCCGCACCCGCACCCTGATGGCCGAGCTGGCCCCCCACTATGGCGGGGACTGCCCGGTCGCGGTGGTCTCACGGGCGTCCCAGCCCGAAGAACTGGTGCTGCGTGGCACGGTCGACACCATGGCCGATCTCGTCGAGGGCGCCGAGCTGCGCCAGGCCGCTGTGATCCTCGTCGGACCGGCGTTGGCGTCGACGTCCGACGCCGAGTCCTACCTCTACTCCCCCGAACGCGTCGCTCGGAAGGAGCGCCTCCGATGACACCTGCCACGTTGCATGCCCCAGGAATCCAGCACTTCCCCTTCAGCGCCGTGGTCGGCGCCGACGGCCCCGACGGGCCGGACCCGATGGCCCTCGCCCTCATCCTCACCACGATCGCCCCCGAGGTCGGCGGCGTGCTCGTGCGCGGAGAGAAGGGCACGGCCAAGTCGACGATCGTGCGGGCGCTGGCCGCCGTGCTGCCGCCCGTCGATGACCGGCCGGTGCCGCTCGTCGAACTGCCGATCGGCGCCACCGAGGACCGGGTCACCGGCTCGATCAACCTCGAGAGCGCGCTGGCCGAGGGCAAGGCGGAGTACGAGCCCGGCCTGTTGGCCAAGGCACACCGCGGAATCCTGTACGTCGACGAGGTCAACCTGCTGCACGACCACCTGGTCGACCTCCTCCTCGATGCGGCCGCGATGGGCCGCGCGAGCGTCGAACGCGACGGGGTCTCGATGACGCACGAGGCGCGGTTCGTGCTGGTCGGGACGATGAATCCCGAGGAGGGTGAACTGCGGCCACAGTTGCTCGACCGGTTCGGGCTGACCGTCGAGGTCGCCGCGCCGCGCGACCCGGCCCTGCGAGCCGAGGTGGTTCGTCGTCGGATGGAGTACGACGCCGACCCGGCGGGATTCGCTGCTCGGTACGCCGACGCGGAAGCAGCGCTGCAGGCGCGGATCGCCGCTGCTCGCGAACTCGTCGGCGAGATCCGGCTGACCGATGGCGCGCTGCTCAAGATCGCGGAGATCTGCGCGGCCTTCGACGTCGACGGCCTGCGTGCAGACATCGTCACCGCCCGCACCGCCGTCGCTCACGCGGCCTGGTCCGGACGGGCCCAGGTGACCCTGGACGACATCCGGGTCGCCGCCAGACTGGCGCTGCCCCATCGACGCCGGCGCAAGCCTTTCGACGCGCCCGGGCTGGACGAGGACCTGCTCGACCAGGTGCTCGGCACCGACGACCTGCCGCCGGAGCCGGACGGGCCGGAGGACGACGGGCCGGAGGACGACGGGCCGGAGGACGACGGGCCGGAGCCCGGACCGCAGGGCCCCGGTCCCGAGGCTGATGGCGCGGTGGGCGACACCGCTGACGACGACGCTGACGACGACACCGCTGACGACACCGCCAGCGCACCCGTCGACACCCCTGCTCCCGACAGCGGCCTGCCGACCAGCGAACCGCCGACCGACGGGGACGGCGACCACGCGAGCAGCACACCGAGCAATGTGGCGCCGACCGGATCGGCGTACCGGACCCGACTGCTGAGCGTCCGCGGCGTCGGCTCCGGCACGGCCGGTCGCCGCAGCCGGGCCCGCACCAGCAACGGCCGTCGGATCGGAGCCTCCGCTGCAACCGGAGGCCGTGGTGCGATTCACCTGACCGAGACGATCCGGGCCGCGGTGCCGCACCAGGTCGCCCGCGGGCGCACGCAGGGCCGTCTGCTGCTGGAACCGAGCGACCTGCGCGTCGCGGTCCGTGAGGGCCGGGAGTCAAACCTCGTGCTCTTCTGCGTCGATGCCTCCGGGTCGATGGCCGCGCGACGCCGGATGGAGCAGGTGAAGACCGCGGTGCTGAGTCTGCTGCTCGACGCCTACCAGCGCCGCGACAAGGTCGGCCTGGTCACCTTCCGCGGCCGTGGTGCCGAGACTGCCCTGCCGCCGACGAACTCCGTCGACGCCGCGGCGCAGCGCCTCGAGGACCTGCCGTCCGGCGGCCGGACCCCGCTTGCAGAGGGACTTCTGGAGGCCGCGCACCTGCTCGCGGTCGAACGCACCCGCGACCCGCAACGCCGGGCATTGCTCGTCGTCGTCACCGACGGCAGGGCGACCGCCGGCACCGACGCGGTGGTCCGCTCGCGAAGGGCGGCGAGCCTGATCGCCGAGGCCGGGATCGCCAGCGTGGTCGTCGACTGCGAGTCGGGTCCGATGCGGATGGGCCTGGCCGCCACGCTCGCGCAGCACCTCGGCGCCGAGCACGTACCGATCGGCGAGGTCAGTGCCGACGCACTCGTCGGAGCCGCGAACATCGCAACCAGGAGGGCCGCCTGATGCCCGAGGGCCAGCCTCTCGTCGTACCGAACGACGGACTCACCACCCGCCAACGCCGCAACCGACCGCTCGTGATGGTGCACACCGGCAACGGCAAGGGGAAGTCCACCGCGGCCTTCGGGCTGGCGTTGCGCGGCTGGAACCAGGGCTGGGACATCGGGGTGTTCCAGTTCGTGAAGTCCGCGAAGTGGCGCCTCGGCGAGCAGACCGCCTTCGAGCAGTTGCCCGACGACGGATTCGGGACCGTCGAGTGGCACAAGATGGGCTCCGGCTGGTCCTGGTCGCGCAAGGCCGGGTCCGAGGAGGACCACGCGGCCGATGCGGCCGAGGGCTGGGCGGAGATCAAGCGGCGGATCGCCGACGAGCAGCACGACCTCTACCTCCTCGACGAGTTCACCTATCCGATCAACTGGGGCTGGATCGACATCGACGACGTCGTGGAGACGCTCGCGAACCGCTCCGGCCACCAGCACGTCGTGATCACCGGCCGCCGCGCAGATCCGAAGCTGGTCGAGCTCGCCGACCTGGTGACCGAGATGACCAAGGTCAAACACCCCATGGATGCGGGCCAGAAGGGCCAGAAGGGCATCGAGTGGTGACGCCCCTTCCCCGGATCGTCGTCGCCGCGCCGGCCACTGGCCAGGGAAAGACGACCGCCGCCACCGGTCTGATGGCCGCGCTGGCAGCGGCAGGGAACGCGGTCAGTGGGCACAAGGTCGGTCCCGACTACATCGATCCCGGGTACCACGCTCTGGCCTGTGGGCGCCCCGGACGCAACCTGGACCCGCACCTGGTCGGTGAGTCGTTGATCGCGCCGCTGCTGCTGCACGGCGCCCGCGGCGCGGACGTCGCGGTCATCGAGGGAGTGATGGGTCTGTACGACGGCCGCATCGGCAGCAACGGCTTCTCCTCCACCGCCCACGTCGCCGCGCTGACCCGGACCCCGGTCGTGCTCGTCGTCGACATCTCCCGCTCCTCGCGCTCGGTCGGAGCGCTCGTGCACGGGATGGCAACCTGGGACCCGACCGTGTCGGTGGCCGGCGTCATCCTCAACCAGGCCGGATCGGCTCGGCACGCCGAGGAGGTCCGCTCGTCGATCTCGCTGCCGGTCCTGGGTGTCATCCCCCGCGACGCCTCGATCGCCACCCCCTCACGACATCTCGGTCTGGTGACCGCAGCTGAGCGCGGCGAGTCCGCGGCCGTGGTCGCGCGACTGGCGGACGTCGTGGCCGAGCACGTCGACCTCGACGCGCTCCTCGCAATCGCCCACTCGGCCCCACCCCTCGCAGCGACGCCCTGGTCCGCCGACCCGGCAGAAACTGGCACGCAGATCGCGCCGACCCGGCAGAAAGTTGCAGTCGCGGCCGGCCGAGCCTTCACCTTCCGGTACGCCGAGACAGTGGAGCTCCTCGCGGCCCACGGCTGCGACGTCATCGAGTTCGACCCGGCCGTGGATCCTGCTCTGCCTGACGGCACGGCCGGTCTCTACCTGGGCGGCGGCTTCCCGGAAGTTCATGCCGTCGACCTCGCTGCGAACTCCCCGCTGCTGAAGGAGATCCGCGAGGCCGTGCTCGATGGGCTTCCAACTGTCGCGGAGTGCGCCGGGCTGCTCTACCTGTGCCGCACCCTCGACGGTGCGCCCATGGCCGGGGTCCTCGACGCCGACGCGGCGATGACCGAACGGCTCACCCTGCGCTACCCGGCCGCAACTGCGCCTTCCGACACCTTGCTGACCCGTGCTGGGGAGCAGGTGACCGGCCACGAGTTCCACCGCACCACGGTCACTCCAGCCGTTGCCGGAACACCTGCGTGGACGATCGACGGCGCCCCCGTCGGTTTCGCCAGCAAGACCCTGCACGCGTCGTACCTCCACACCCACTGGGCCGGCCATCCCCAGCTCGCCCGACGCTTCGCCGCCGCGGTGCACGCCCATGGCTGATCCGCTGCGGCACCACGGCGACGTCGAGGCGCGCGGGATGCTCGACTTCGCCGTCAACGTGTACGCCGGCGCGCGACCGCCCTGGCTCGACGCAGCCCTGCGCTGCTCGCTGGACGACATCGGCGCCTACCCCGATCCCGCCGCAGCGCAGGTCGCCGTCGCCGCCCTCCATCGACGACCGGTCGACGACGTGCTCGTCACATCCGGCGCCGCTGAGGCGTTCACCCTGGTCTCGCGGCTGCGTGCCTGGCGCCGGCCGGTGGTGGTGCATCCGCAGTTCACCGAGCCCCATGCGGCGCTGGAGCAGGCAGGACACACGGTCACTGCGACGGTCCTGTGCGAGCCGTTCACCCTCGACCCGGGGCTGGTTCCTGAGGACGCCGACCTGGTGGTCGTCGGCAACCCGACCAATCCAACGGGCGTCCTGCACCCGGCGTCCGTTGTCATGCAGCTGCTCCAGCCCGGCCGTCTCGTCGTGGTCGACGAGGCCTTCATGGACTGCGTCCCGGGCGAGCCGGAGTCGCTGACCGGCGTACCCATCGACGGATTGGTCGTGCTCCGCTCGCTCACCAAGCACTGGGGCATCCCCGGCATCCGTGCCGCATATGCGATCGGCGACCCGCGCGCCGTCGCGGAGATGGCACGCGCCCAGACGCCGTGGTCGGTCGCCACCACCGCCACAGCAGCCGTCATCGCCTGCACGACGCCCGCCGCAGCCCACGAAGCCACCCGGAGGGCTGAGCAGATCCGGGACTGGCGCGACCACCTCGAGAAGGGCCTCGCCGACCTCGGCGTCCACCACCTCGCCTCAAGCGCTTCCTTCGTGCTGGCACAGGTGGGCGACGGCGTCCACGCCGCGCTGCGCGAGCGCGGGATCGCCGTACGACGAGCCGACACCTTCCCCGGTCTGGACGGCAGCTGGATCCGGATCGCTGTCCGCCCGGCCCTGCTCACCGATTGCTTGCTGGCCGAACTCGCTGCCTGTTGCGCTGCTCGCCGATGCCCTACTTGATCCTCTTCGTCCTGGCGCTCGTCACCGTCCACGGCAGATAGGCCGGGGCGGTGTAGACGATGCGCACCGACAGCCGCTTGCCGCGGTCGGACCGGGAGATCTTGTAGGCCGCCTTCGTGGCGCCCTTGATGGCCTTTCCGTTGCGCAACCAGAGGTACGTCGCCGTCCAGCCTGCTGGCAGCCCTGGCGGGTGGACCACCACCACCTTGGCCCCGACCTTCGCCTTGCCCTTCAGCACGGGCGCGACCGAGGTGGGGAACGCCGAGGGGCCGGGGACGCCCGGCTGCACCGGTGCAGCCGAGACCGTCACGGTGTAGAGGGGCGAGTCGACCGAGCCACCGGCGTTGGTCGCGTGGACGTTGAACGAGAAGGCACCGGCGGTCGTCGGCGTTCCGGTCAGAGCCCCCTGCCCCGTGAGCGTGAGTCCGGGGGGCAGCGCGCCGACAACCGAGAATGTCGGCGATCCGATCCCGACGACCTGAAAGCTGTACGGCGAGCCGACAGTGGCGGTCGTGGGCGGGGCGAGTGAGGTGATCGTCGGTGCCGCCGGTGCGCCGACCTGATAGGTGACCTCGCCCGCGGACGGGTTGCCGATCGCTGGCGTCACCGGCAACGCACCGGGCCCCACCTCGGAGTCCTTCTCAGGGTCGAAGTAGCGCAGTCCGTAGGTCTTCGGCGGTACGACGAACACAGCTCGCCCAGTTTCATCGGTGATAGTGGCGCCGACCAGGGAGTCTCCGTCGTAGAGCGCCGCGATGGCATTCGCCTTGGGCGCGCCCGAGGCGTCCTTGAGGACCGACGTGATGACCGCTCCGACAGCGAGAGACACCGTCACGTCACTGTTCGCTCCGTGACCCAGCGTGATCTGCTGCTCCCGGCCCTGATAGCCGTCGGCAGCAGTGACCAACGCATACACACCAGGATCGGCGGCCAGATCCAGCCATCCCGCGTTGTCGGACACGGCGATGCTGCGCACGTTGCCGAGATTGTCGACGAGGCCCGCCTGAGTGTGGGGCAGGGACTGCCCAGCAGCGTTCTTCACCAGGACGCGAACGGTGGCACCACCGGTGCTGGACGACGACAGGTCACCAGGCACCCGAGCGGCGCCCGCCTTGCGGGACGCTGCGCCCGAGGTCCCCGCGGCGAGCGGGCGACCGTCGGATCCGAGCAGATCCAGCCCCTGATGCAGGATGCGCGGCACCGGGGCCGGCGAGACTCCTCCGATGACGTCGAACAGCGGGTAGCCGGCATCCGGGCCGGCCGGATCGACTCGCTGCTTGTTGAGTGCGCCGTGAGCCTGTATCCCGCTCCAACCGTCGCCCCACACCTCGTAGATGTGACTGTCGCTGGCCATGGGGTTGATCGTGGCCTGGGACTTCAGGCAACCGTCGTAGGCGTTCGTCACGTTCATGACGTACGTCCCGTTCGCCTTGACGGCCGCGACATCGGCTGCGGCCTTGAGCTGATCTGCGACGATCAGACGGAGGGCCCATCCTGCCGTCCTGACGCTGTTGGCCGCAGGGACCACGACGCCGTTGACTGCCATCGAAGCCTTGATCACCTCGCGCGGTATCCCCGGTAGCGGCAGGACG
>JASLDK010000395.1 GCA_030145945.1 Nocardioides sp. | reverse complement strand
AGTCCTTTGCCATCGGCAACGTGCGGGTGCGGGCCGGATCGGCCAAGGAGGTCGAGCTCCCTATCACCCGTCTGGTCACCGGCGGCGACATCAGTCTCCCCGTGCGCGTCGTCCACGGCCGCGAGCCCGGCCCCGCCGTGTGGGTCAACGCGGCCATCCACGGCGACGAGGTGATGGGCGTCGAGGTGGTCCAGCAGATCGTCGCCAGCCTGACCCCCAAGACACTGCGCGGCACCGTGCTCGCCGTACCCGTCGTAAATGTCTTCGGCTTCATGACCGGCGACCGCTACCTGCCGGACCGCCGCGACCTCAACCGCTCGTTCCCCGGCTCGGCCCGCGGCTCGCTCGCCAGCCGGATCGCGCACCTGTTCATGAGCGAGGTCGTCAGCAAGTGCGACGTCGGGATCGACCTGCACACCGCCGCCGACCGGCGCTCCAACCTGCCGCAGATCCGCGCCGATCTCGACGACCCGCGCACTCGTGAGCTCGCCGAGACCTTCGGTGCACCGGTGATGCTGCATGCCCGGCTGCGTGACGGCTCACTGCGCCAGGCCGCCCGCGACCGCGGTGCCCGGGTGCTGCTCTACGAGGCCGGTGAGGCGATGCGCTTCCAGTCCGAGCCGATCGCCGTCGGCGTCGCTGGAGTACGCCGCGTGCTGGCCTCTCTCGGCATGATCGACCCCGACCCTGCGTGGGCAGATCACCCCGCGCCCGCCGAATCCCGCTCCAGTGCGTGGGTCCGGGCCCGCGGCACTGGCATCCTGCACCTCGACGTACGCCTCGGCGACCAGGTCGAGGCCGGACAGCGCCTCGGAGGCCTCTCCGACACCTTCGGCCGCCGGGTCCGGCTGGTCCACGCCGACCGCGCGGGCATCGTGATCGGGTTGACCCGAGCCCCGATCGTCAACGCGGGCGACGCACTGGTGCACATCGCAACTCCGGTCTGACGCGGCGGCCGCCTGCTGTAACACGCTGTCCACGGCAGTGAATCGGCCGATTTCGGGCGTTTTCGTGCCGGCAACCGCCGGGTAGTCAGGTGGACAGCGTGTTACACGACCATCCGGAACGGCCCCCCGCTACGAACCCCCTCCATGCGGAAGATCATCTGGGCCGGGTACGGCGTCCTGGCCACCCTCGTCGGCATCGGGCTCGCCCACCTGGTGGCTGCCCTCACCAACCCGGCGGCGTCGCCCGTCCTCGCCGTGGGGTCGGCCGTCATCGACCGGACGCCCACGCCGATGAAGGAATGGGCGATCCGCACCTTCGGCAGCGCCGACAAGACGATCCTCGTCGGGTCGGTGATGCTCGGGGTGCTGCTGCTGGCGGCCGTCGCCGGCCTGATCGCACGCCGACGCTTCGTCGTCGGAGCTGGTCTGCTGGTCGCACTGGTCGCGATCGCCGCCGGCGCCGTGCTCACCCGGCCGGACGCCTCCGTCGCCGACCTCCTCCCCTCCCTCGTCGCGGCACTCACGGCGCCGGCTGCGCTGTGGTGGCTGGCACGCACGGACCACGCCGCTGCCGCTGGGGCCGGCACCGACAGCGAAGGTCGGCGTACCGTCCTGCGCACCGCGCTCGCCCTCACCGCGGTCGCCGCGGTGAGCGGTGCCGCCGGCCGCCTGGTCTCCGGCCTGCGCTCCCGACCCGAGGACGTCACGCTCCCGAAGCCGACCGACCCCGCACCGCCGCTGCCGCGCGGGTTGGACGACCAGGTGCCCGGGATCACCCGGTTCAGCACTCCCAACAACGACTTCTACCGCGTCGACACGCGACTCGACGTACCGGTCATCAGCGCGAACGACTGGTCCCTCACCATCGACGGCGACGTCGATCGCGTGGTCACGTTGAGCTTCGACGACCTGCTCGCGATGCCGATGGTCGAGCGTGACATCACGCTGACCTGCGTGTCGAACAGCGTCGGAGGTCCGTACGTCGGCAGCGCCCGCTGGCTCGGTGTCCGGCTGACCGATGTCCTCGACCTCGCCGGGATCGGCCGGACCAAGGCGGACCAGATCCTGTCCACCGACTTCGCCGGGATGACGATCAGCACGCCGCTCGACCTCGCCACCGACGGCCGCGACGCCATCATCGCGGTCGGCATGAACGGCAAGGCGCTGCCCCGCGAGCACGGATTCCCCGTGCGGATGGTGATTCCCGGGCTCTACGGGTTCATCAGTGCGACCAAGTGGCTGCAGCGGCTCACCCTCACGACGTACGACGACAAGCAGGCCTACTGGACCGAGCGGGGCTGGGCCACCGACGCGTCCATCAAGATCAGCGCGCGCATCGACACCCCCCGAGCGCTGGCCGATCTCAAGGCCGGCGACGTGGTGATCGGCGGCGTCGCCTGGGCGCAGGAGCGCGGCGGAATCGCGGGCGTCCAGGTCCGCATCGACGGCGGTGCGTGGGTCGATGCCCAGCTCGGACCGGACGGCGGCAACGACTACTGGCGCCAGTGGTTCCACCGCTGGCCCGCCACGTCCGGCTCCCACCGCATCGCCGTGCGAGCAGTCGCCGGGAACGGCGAGCCGCAGACCGCCGTACGGGCAGAGCCCTTCCCCAATGGGGCGAGCGGGCTGCACGAGCTGCTCGTCCGGGTCTCGTGACGGTTGCTGGCGCAACCTCCTCGACCTCCGGTCTGACGAAAGTTTTCGCGATCCGGACCAATCCGGTCCGGACCCCCGTGCCGAATCACCTGCACAAGGCACCAAACAACCTCCACGGAAGGCACCACCATGAAGCTCCAGAAGATCCGCCAGGTCACCGGCGTCAGCGCCGCCGTCCTCGCCCTGTCCGTCTCCCTCGCCGCGTGCGGTAGCGACAACAAGGCCAGCGACACCTCGAGCAGCAAGGGCGACAGCTCGAGCTCGGAGCCCATGGCCTCCGACGGCGCGGGCGCCCAGACCTTCGGTCCCGGATGCTCGGCGATCCCGACCTCGGGTGCCGGCTCCTTCGACGGCATGGTCAAGGACCCGGTCGCGACCGCGGCGAGCAACAACCCGCTGCTCAGCACGCTGGTCACTGCGGTCACCAGCATCAACGGCCTTGCCGACACCCTCAACGGCGCGCAGGCGCTGACGGTCTTCGCGCCCTACAACGACGCCTTCGCCGCCATCCCGGCCAAGGACCTCAACGGTCTGGTCACCGAGGGCAAGGCCAAGGGCCAGGAGAGCGCGCTCTACAAGATCCTCGCCCACCACGTGCTCGGGGAGAACGACAAGGCGAGCGACGTCGCGGGCGACAAGAAGACCCTCGCGGGCGACTCGCTGACCATCAAGGGCGACGCCAAGAGCGGCATGACCGTCTCTGACGGAACGGTCACCGCGAAGGTGCTGTGCGGGAACATCCCGACCGCCAACGCGACCGTCTACGTCATCGACAAGGTGCTGACCGGGGTCAAGTGACCCGTTCCGGGTACTCCCCCTGCATCACCTGACCCGGAAGGATCACACCATGGATCCGGTCCCCGGCGAACCGACCGGCGCCCCCCACGCGGGGGCGCCGGTCGGCGCTCACGGCCCCGACCTCGGCGCACTGCTCAAGCAGTGCTCCCGCGGCGACAACGCTGCCTTCGCGGCGCTGTACGACGCCACCTCGGCGCGCGTCCACGGACTCGTCCTGCGCGTGGTGCGGGACCCGGCCCAGGCCGAGGAGGTCACCCAGGAGGTGTTCCTCGAGGTGTGGCGCCAGTCCAGCAGGTACGACGCCCAGCGCGGCAGCGCCCTCGCCTGGTTGATGACCATCACCCACCGCAAGGCCGTCGACCGGGTTCGCAGCGCCGAGGCCGCGAGCCGACGTGACATCACCTGGGAGCAGCGCAACCAGGAGATCGAGCACGACACGACGGCCGAGGCAGCCCATGCCTCGTTGGAGGCGCGCCGCGTGCGCATGGCACTCGGCCAGCTCACCGACGTCCAGCGCGAGGCCATCGAGCTGGCGTACTTCGGCGGCTACACGCACACCGAGGTGGCCACCCTCCTCGACCTGCCGGTCGGGACAGCGAAGACCAGGATCCGCGACGGCCTCATCCGGCTGCGCGACACGATCGGAGTAGGAAAATGACGGGTCACGACCAGACGCCCGGCTGGGACGTGCACGCACTGTCGGGGGCGTACACGGTTGATGCGCTGGACGATGTCGAGCGGCAGCGCTTCGAGGCCCACCTGGCCCAGTGCGCCGAGTGCCGCGACGAGGTCGACAGCCTGCAGGAGGCAGGGGCGATCCTGGGCAGTGCCGAGCCCGTCGCTCCGCCCGCATCCCTGCGGGACCGGGTCCTCGAGGAGATCACCCAGATCCGGCCGCTTCCCCCGACCACGCCGGCGGCTCCCACGGCGCCGGTCGAGCTCGCCGCAGCCCGGCGTCGGCTCCGCCCGTTCCGCTCGGTGCGCACCGGCAACCTCCTGCTGGTCGCCGCGGCCCTCGTCCTGATCGCCGCGGCCGGAGGACTCATGCTTCGACCCTGGGCCGGGGACAGTCCGTCGCCGTCGGGGCCCACCGCGGCCGAGCGTGTGCTGGCCGCCAGTGACGCGACCTCGATCGACAAGAAGTTCCCGGACGGATCCCGGGCCACCGTCGTGGTGTCCCGCAGCGAGGGCCGCGCCGTCATCCGGACCACCGGCATGGCTCCCGCACCCGACGGCAAGGTCTACGAGCTGTGGCTGCAGACCCCCGCCGGCGAGCTCGAGCCCGCCGGGCTGATGCCCCACGTCCGGGACGCCACCGTTCTGATCGACGGCGACGCCTCCCGTGCCACCGGGGTCGGGATCACCGTCGAGCCCGACGGCGGATCGAAGCAACCGACCACCCAACCCATCGCCTTCTTCACCCTGGATTCGTAGGGACCCGCCATGACCACGACTCCACGGCGGATCGCCGTGGTGGGCTCCGGCGTCGCCGGGCTCACCGCTGCCTACTTCGCCTCCCGCCCCATGGACCGCAACGGGCCTGGCGCCGAGGTTTCGCTGCTCGAGGCAGACAGCCGCCTCGGCGGCCATGCCGACACGCACACCGTCACCGACCCGACCGGTCGCGAGTTGCGCATCGACAGCGGATTCATCGTGCACAACCGGCGCACCTACCCGGTCCTGATCCGCATCCTCGACGAGCTCGGCGTGCCCACGCAGGAGTCCGAGATGTCGATGTCGACCAGCGACGAGGTGACCGGCCTGGAGTGGGCCGGGGCACTCGGCCGACGTGGCCTGTTCCCGGCCGGCGCGGGCAATCACCGCAACCCGGCGTACCTGCGCATGCTCACCGAGGTGCCGCGCTTCCATCGCGCGGCCCGCCGGCTGCTGGAGACCGAGCCGAGCGGGCCGGCGTACGGCGACCTCACGACGCTGGCCTCCTTCCTCGACCGGCACGGGTTCTCGCCGTACTTCCGCCGCCATTTCATGGAGCCGTTGGTCGCGGCAGTGTGGTCGTGCGACCCGGACACGGCGCTCGACTACCCGGCGGCGTACCTCTTCGCCTTCCTGCAGCACCACGGCATGCTCGCGGTCTTCGGCTCCCCGCCGTGGCGAACGGTGACCGGGGGTTCCGCGACGTACGTCTCCGCGATCGCGGCCGCCGTCGAGGCCGCCGGCGGCCGCATCCGGACCGGCGTCGCCGTCCTCTCCGTCGAGGAGACGCACGACGGTGTCGACGTCACCACCTCCGAGGGCCGGGAGTCGTACGACGCCGTGGTGATCGCCACCCACCCCGAGCAGGCGCTCGGGATGCTCGCAGCCCCGACGCCGGTGCAGAAGGAGGTGCTGGATGCGATCCCGTACTCCCCCAATGTTGCCCTCCTGCACACCGACACCAGCGTGATGCCGAGGGCCGGCGACACGTGGGCGTCGTGGAACTTCCGGCGTCCCCGC
>JASLDK010000349.1 GCA_030145945.1 Nocardioides sp. | reverse complement strand
CCGCCGTACCGGACGAGCTGGTCGACGCGGTGACCCTCCTCGGCGACGAGGACGCGATCCGGCGGCAGGTGGCGGAGTTCCACGCGGCCGGCGTCCGGACCTTCCTGCTCAACCCCATGGCCGCGACCGACGAGGAGAAGGTCGCTCAGGTGCGCCGGCTCTCCGCGATCGTCAAGGAGGTCGCCCCGTGAGCCCGGAGGTCGAGGAGGTTGCGCAGCAGCCGTCACGAGACCGCCGCTTCACTCTCTCCCGTGAGGGTGCTGTCGCGACCGTCGGCCTCGCGGGGCCGGGCGGCAAGGCGGTCATGGACGAGGACTTCTTTGCCGAGCTGACGACGACCTTCGCCGAGCTCGATGCCGACGACGGCGTGCGCGCGGTCGTGCTGACCGGCACGGACAAGCACTTCTCCTTCGGCCTCGACCTGGCCGCTGCGGCCGGCACGTTCGCTCCCTGGCGGAAGTCGACCAACGCCGGTGGACGTCAGGAACTGCTGGCGCTGATCCGCCGTTGGCAGGCGGCTCTCGACGCGGTCGCCAACCTCCGCAAGCCCACCGTGGCCGCCGTCACCGGCTGGTGCATCGGCGGTGGGGTCGACCTCGCCGTCGCCTGCGACGTACGCATCGCCTCCGCGGACGCGAAGTTCTCGGTCCGCGAGGCCAAGGTCGGCATCGTCGCCGACCTCGGCAGTCTCCAGCGCCTCGTCGGCGTGATCGGCGACGGACACCTGCGCGAGCTCGCCCTCACCGGCGACGACATCGATGCGGCCCGTGCCGAACGGATCGGACTCGTCAACCACGTCCACCCCTCGGCGGACGAAGCGCGTACGGCGGCTGCCGCCCTCGCTGCCCGGATGGCGGCCAACTCGCCCTTGGTCCTGCGCGGCATCAAGGACGTCCTCGACACCGAGCGCGGGCCGCGGGTCGAGGCAGGGCTGCGCTACACCGCCGTGTGGAACTCGGCGTTCCTGCTCAGCGACGACCTCGACGAGGCGATGGTGTCGTTCCTGGAGAAGCGTCCGCCGGAGTTCACCGGTCGGTGACGGCCCCGTCGACGAAGTCGAGCACCAGGGGTACGACGACGTCGGGTGCCTCCTGGGCGGCGACGCGGCAGAATCACGACAGAAACACGAACTCCTTGACGTTCGAACATTTGTTCGATAGGCTGAGCGCATGACCTCTCCCGCAGCGCTCGACACGGCCACCGCCGTGGTCAACGCCGCGGCGGACCTCGCCCACACTCCTTGGGAGCAGGTCACCGGTCCCGACGCCATCGCGCTCGCCGAGGCGCTCTGCACCTCCCGCAGCCTGCTCGACGCCGCACTGCTGCGCAGCATCGACCGGCTCGAAGAGACCGACGCACTTCGCAAGCACGGATGGGCCACCGTCAAGGACTTCCTGACCCACCTCACCGGCGGCCACAAGGGCACCGGCGGAGGACTGGTCCGCGCCGCCGCCCAACTCCGCGACCTCCCCCACATCCGGACCGCGCTCGAAGATGGACGCGTCACCCTGCCTCAGGCGCGCGCGATCGCCGGGAAGGTCCACAGCCTGCCCCACGTCTCCGAGTTCCGCGACGCCGTCGCGGCACGGATGCTCGACCTGGTCGAGACGCACGGTCACGACGCCAGTGACCTCGAGTCCGGCTTCACCGACGTTGTCCACGAATTCGATCCCGACCACACGATCATCGACGCCGACAAGGAGAAGGACAAGCAGGAGCGCGGCGCGCACACCCACCGCCACCTCTCCATCGTTCCCGACGGCACCGGCGGGGTGAAACTCACCGGCAGCGGAACCGTCGAGGACGGCGAACTCATCAAGGCGACGCTGTTTCCCCTCGCCGCACCCCAGCCGACTGACCCGGGCGCCTGCGGCGGCCGCGACCGGCAGCCCGGCGAGCCTCACTTTGACGAGAACGGCGAGGACGCTGACAGACTCTGCAGGATCGCAGGTTGTCGCCATGACGGCCGCGACCCTCGCGAGCACGGGGCCCGTCTGTGGGACGCCCTTGTCGAGGCCTGCCAACGCCTGCAGGACACCGAGCAACTGCCGGCCGACCACGGCGTGCGCCCCCGCATTGTGGTCACCATCGACCAGGACTCGTTGAAGCAGCAGGTCATCGATGCCGGTCTCGCCTGCCCCGCCGAGACCACCTCCGGCGCCCAGATCTCAGCCCGCACCGTGCGGCAGATGGCGTGCGATGCCGACATCATTCCGGTCGTCCTCAACACTGACGGACAGGTCCTCGACGTCGGCCGCACCCACCGGCTGGTCACCCCCGCGCAATGGACCGCACTCATCGTCCGCGACAAGCACTGCGCGTTCCCCGGCTGCCACCGCATTCCCCTGGCATGCGACGCGCACCACATCGTCCACTGGGCCGACGGCGGTGACACCGACCTCGACAACCTCGTCATGCTCTGTCGTCACCACCACACACTCATCCATCACAGCCCTTGGACCGTCCACGTCGACCCAGGCACCGGCCAACCCCGGTGGACTCGACCCCCGCAGACCAGTTTCACCGAACGCATGCGCAGGTTCAGGGAGATACAAGCCAGCCAACCGCCAGTGCAACCACCGCAGCGGCCACCGGCTTGGCCAGCAACCGGACCGATCCGCGCCGCCTGAGCGCTGGCGACCTCCCGCGACCCCCGAATCGGCGAGCCTGTTCGTGGGGACGAGCCCGACGCCGTCGTGCCTCTAACTCTCCGTTATCGAGGCCTACGGCGCACCCGGCGCCGCCCGCTTGGCCATGGTGATCGCGGCGACCTCGCGTCCGTAGCGGATCGGCACCGCGCCCAGTGCCAGTGCACGCTGCCGGGTCGGCTCGGTCACGTCGAAGTGCTCAGTGGCGGTGCCGGCCTTCTGGATCCAGCGCGCCTCGAGACCGAGCCGATCCGCGAAGGCGAGCAGCTCTCGTCGACCGTCATCGCCGGGGAGGTCGGAGAGCAGGTGCGACCACACGCCGTCGACCGGACCGACCACCTTCGCCAGCTGCATGTCGTCGACATAGACCGTCACGCACCCACCTTGCCATGGAGGTGTCGCGCAAAAAGCGCGATTGCCGGTGTCCCCACTCGGAACACCGGCAATCGCCGATCAGTTGCCCTCGCGGCAGACGGGGCTCAGCGCACCCGGCCGTAGAACACCGAACCGGTCCAGATCGGGTCGCGCTGCACCGGCTCACCGGGACGCGAGGCGTGCCACAGCGTGTGGTTCCCGGCGTAGATGCCGACGTGGTAGACGTGGCCGCCGCTGGTGAAGAACACCAGGTCGCCGACACGCGGGTGGGAGACGCGCTGGGTGGCGCCGGCCTGGGCGCCCGAGGTGCGCGGCAGGTTCTTGCCGACGTGACGGTAGACCCACTGCACGAGGCCCGAGCAGTCGAACGCGTTCGGTCCGGCCGCGCCGTAGACGTAGGGCTTGCCGGCGCGGGAGCGGACGGTGTCCATCACCCGTCCGACGCGCTTCTCGGACCTGTTCTCGGCCTTGGCCGCCTTGCTCTCGGCCTTGTCGTGCTGTTCCTGGATCTCCGCGGCGAGTTCCGGCGTCATGACGTCGTCGGAGGACACCTCGATGGAGGAGACCCCGTTGCCGTCGTCGGCGCGGGCGTGCGGTGCCGGGGCGAGGAGGGCCGTCGACGCGATGAGCGGTACGACGAGCAGGCGCGCGGCAGTGCGCGCAACGATGGTGGACATCAAAGACTCCGTCAGCGGCGCCTGCGAGAGATGACCTGTCGGGCTTGGACTGCTGGTGTCCTGGAAGCGATGTTCCTTCGCCCCGAGCCGGTCCGTGTGGGCCGGCGTACTGCTGGGTCTCCCGTGCTCGCGCTTACTTCCTTCGACTCCGTGTCACCCCACGACGAGCGCGAGCCTCGGCGCGAACGTGGGCGGCCGCCCCGGTCGGGGCGGTCTGTGCTCCATCAGATCGTGCTTGCAATAGTTAGCGCAGTGGTCGCGGTCACGTTCTGAGGGTGTTGCTCCTCACCCCCGATTGATGTAACGCGGGCGGGTCCAGGCCGTTCAGGGCCGCTCAGTCCGGCAGGTGCGGGTCTGCGAGGAGGTACTGGACCATCCGGGAGGTGTGCGTGCGGTGGGGGCGAACCGGTTCCGGGACCATCCGCCCCTCGGCGGTGTCCCAGAACCGATCCACGCGGCGCGCGACCTGTCGAGCGAGTCGACCCGACGCACCCCGGTGGGGGAGGAAGGGGTGCGGCCGGGTGGGCGCGCGCCGTTCGGAGCGGTGCAGCCGTTCGGCGAGTTGCGACTGCTGCACCGGGGTGAGGGCATCGCGCAGGTCGGTCACCAGGCTGAATTCAAGGGCGCGGGTCGCGGCGAGCTCGCGCTCGGTCTCCTCCCACACAGAAATCCATGGGCGACGCACGACGCCTGCGGAGCCGTAGAGTTTCGCCTTCAGCTGGGCCAGCGCGAGCTCCAACCGGCGGCTCTGCTGGGTGAGCTCGTGGACGCGCCGGTGACCGTGGTCGAGGTGGCGGCGTGCGGCCGGGGCCAGCACCGCGTTGACGGCTGCGAGGTGCCGGCTGGTGCTTGCCAGGAACGGGTCGGTCGCGCTGAGCGCCTCGCGGGGACGTCCCCGCGTGGGGCGACATGCTTCGGCACTGCGCATCCGGGCGTGCAGCACAGCGTGGCTCTGCGCCACCAGGCTCTCGAGATCGGCAAGGCCGTTCGGGTGAGTCTCGTCAGTCGGGTAGTTCATGGTCCACCTCCGCGAGAGTTTGCCCCCCAAATGCAGTGTGCGCCGGTCCCGGGCCCCAAGCAAGGGGCAGGACCGGCGCACCAGGCGTTCGCATGCCCGACGACATCCGGGCGGCGGGAATCAGGCGCTGGGAAGCGTCTTGTACTCCACTCCGCTGATGTACTGCACGGTGCGCAGCACCTGGCAGGAGTAGCCGAACTCGTTGTCGTACCAGACGTAGAGGATGGCCGAGTCGCCGTCGACGATCGAGGCGCCGCCGTCGACGATCGATGCCGCGCGAGCACCGATGAAGTCGGTGGAGACGGCGTCGGTCGCGGTCGTGTAGTCGAGGTTGCGGGCCAGCGGGCCGACCAGGGAGGCCTTGCGCAGGTGGGTGTTGACCTCCTCGCGGGTCGTCTCGCGCTTGAGCTGCAGCGACAGGATGGCGATCGAGACGTCCGGGGTGGGGACGCGGATCGAGTTGCCCGTGATCTTGGCCTGCAGGTCGGGGAGAACCTTGGCGACGGCGGAGGCGGCGCCGGTCTCGGTGATGACCAGGTTGAGCGGCGCGGAGCGACCGCGACGGTCGGCCTTGTGGAAGTTGTCGAGCAGGTTCTGGTCGTTGGTGAACGAGTGGACCGTCTCCACGTGACCGCGGGTGATGCCGAACTCGTCCTCCATCGCCTTGAGCGGCGGCACGATCGCGTTGGTCGTGCAGGACGCGCACGACAGGATCTTGTCGTCGAGGTCGACGCCGAGGTGGTTGACACCGTGCACGATGTTGGGGACGTCGCCCTTGCCCGGCGCGGTCAGCAGCACCTTCGCGATGCCGGGGCGCAGATGGGTGGACAGGCCCTCGCGGTCACGCCAGATGCCGGTGTTGTCGATGAGGATGGTGTCGTTGATGCCGTACTCGGTGTAGTCGACCTCCTCGGGGGAGTTCGAGTAGATCACCTGGATCACGTTGCCGTTGGCGATGATCTGGTGCTTCTCCTCGTCGACCGTGATCGAGCCGTTGAAGGCGCCGTGGATCGAGTCGCGGCGCAGCAGCGAGGCGCGCTTCTTGAGGTCGTCGCCCTTGCCCTTGCGGACCACGACGGCGCGCAGGCGCAGGCCGTTGCCGGAGCCGGACTTCTCGACGAGCAGGCGCGCGACCAGGCGACCGATGCGGCCGAAGCCGTAGAGCACGACGTCCTGGGCGGAGGGTGCGGCGGTCTTGTTGTCGCCGGTGGCGTCGGCGAGCGCGGCGGCGGTGAAGTCGGCGATCGACTGGGCCTGGTCACCGGCGCGGTAGGCGCGGATCAGCAGCGCGAGGTCGACCTTGGACGGACCGAGGTCCAGGGTCGCGAGCGCCTCGAGGAAGGGGAAGGTGTCGCTGACGGAGAGCTCGACGCCGTCGATCTGGCGCGCATAGCGGTGCGTCTTGAGGATGTCGATGACCGACTTGTTCACCAGCGAACGGCTGTGCAGAAGGATGGTGACGTCCTTCTCGCGGTGCAGCTTGCCGACGATGGGGATCATCGCCTCGGCCAGCTCTTCGTACTGCTTCCAGCGGTCGAATTTTTCCTCGATGACGCTCAACGGTTTCCCCTAGGGCAAGGCGACAAAAGTTCCTTGGATGGTAGGCCCCACGCGGGGGGGCGGGGCCAATCGGGTCGCTCGCTGGGACGTGTGGACTCGGTCACAGCGCCCTGGCGTCCCCCAAAAGTCGTGGATGTGTCAACCAATTGCGCTAGGATCCTCCCATGGGTACGACGACCTGGCTCGACGCCGACCAACAGCTGGCCTGGCGCGGGTTCCTCGGCGTGCACACCCAGCTGATGGCCCGCCTCAACCGCGAGATGCAGGCCACGAGCGGCCTGTCGGTCTCGGACTACGAGATCCTCGTCGCCCTCACCGACGCGGATGTCCCTGACCATTCGCTGCGCATGTTCGAGCTCGGCGAACGGCTCCAGTGGGAGAAGAGCCGGGTCTCCAAGCAGGTGTCCCGGATGGAGGCCCGGGGCCTCCTCGAGCGCCGGCACTGTGCCGACGACCGCCGGGGCGCCTTCGTCGATCTCACCGACGCCGGCGCGGCAGCGATCGCGGCCGCCGCACCTGCCCACGTCGCCTTGGTCCGGGAACTCTTCTTCGCGGGACTCACCGACCAGCAGGTCTCGACACTGGGCGAGGCCACCTCGGCCATCCTGGCGCGACTGGCCTGATCCTCCCGGAGGTCGAGGAGGTCGCGCAGCGACCGTCACGAGACCCCCGGGTCCGCCTCGACCCTCAGCCGAGCAGATCCTCCACCGCCAGGGACGCGAAGGTCATGGCCGCGCCCAACGGGGCGCCCGGGCCGGGATAGGCGGACCCGAACACGGACGCCGTCGAGTTGCTCGCGGCATACAGTCCGGGGATCGGACGGCCATCCGTGTCGATGACTCGCGCGCTCGCGTCGGTGACCAGGCCTCCCTTGGTGCCGAGGTCGGAGAGCACGAAGCGTGCGGCGGTGAACGGGGCTCGGTCGATCGGCACCAGCACGGCCGACGGAGCGCCGCCGCCGGCGAAGAAGGTGTCGTACTCGTCCTCGCCGCGGCCGAAGTCCTCATCCTCCCCGGCAGCCGCGAACCCGTTGTAGCGATCGACGGTGGCCACGAGGGCGGCTGCATCGAGCCCGGCAGCCATGGCCAACTCCTCGAGAGTGTCCGCCTCGACCCAGGTGCCGGCGACCAGGTGCTCGGCGCGATCGCCCTCCGGCATCGCGATGGCGGGCAG
>JASLDK010000314.1 GCA_030145945.1 Nocardioides sp. | reverse complement strand
GAGCGACTCGCTGGCCGGGAGGCTGCACTGCAGGTAGGCCAACTGCTTGTCCTTCGGCACTCCGTCGACCGGTACGTCGAGCCCGATCAATGTCGGACGCTCCAGGAGGTCCGCGACCTGGGCCGCCATCTCCTTGCCGAGCGCCTGGTCGGCGCCGGCGTCGGTAGCACCCGACTTGTCGGCCGGGGCGCTGCAGGCCGCCATCGTCAGGGTCAGGGCCGCCGCGGCGGCTCCTCGAACAATTCCACGCATGTGAAGCTCACTTTCAGGTTGTTACACACCGACCGGTCGGTTTGATTTGGGCAACCGTATGGCCCAGGTCACACCGCGTCAAGCCCCCGCGAGGTGGCACTTTCGACATCCCCCTCGTTCGGCGTCGGCAGCACCTCGTCCAGTACGACAAGCGCCGACATGGCACGTGGCCAACCGGCGTAGAAGGCCAACTGGAGCACCAGTTCGGCAATCTCCTCACGGGTCACCCCCTTGCTCACGGCCCGGGGCCCGTGGAACCGCAATTGCTCCACGTTGCCGCTCGCGATGAGGGCGGACAAGGTCGCTACCGCACGATCCCGTGGGGTCAGCGCCGGTCCGCGGAGCACCTCACCGAAGAGCGTCTTCTCGGTCACCTCGGCGAGAGTGGGCGAGAATCGGCGTACCGCCACGAGCGCCTCTGCAAGAGCAGCATCGCTGCTCCAGGAATCCGTCATCGCTGACCTTTCGTTCGGTGGTTCGGTCACGCGAAGCTGCGACCACCACAGGAGTAGAGAACCTGACCGGTCACGTACGACGCGGCATCAGAGGCCAACCAGTCGACCGCCTCCGCGATGTCGAGGGGCTGGCCAGGCATCTCCAGTGGGATGGCGTCGATGACCCGCTGCCTGACCTCCGCTGGCATGGCGAGCGTCATCTCCGACTCGACGAAGCCGGGCGCGACGGCATTGACCCGCAGTCGCGGCGCATGGGCCAGTGCATGGGCGCGAGTGAGCCCGATGACACCACCCTTGGCGATGCCGTAATTGAACTGGCCGACATTGCCCAGCTGGGCACGCGAACTGATGTTGACGACCGCGCCTCCGTCGATCAAGTGCGGAGCGATCGCCTCGGTCAACGCATGGGTGCCGCCGAGATTGACACGGACAACCGCGCGAAAGGCTGCCTCCTCCATGTTGCGCAAGAGCCCGTCGCGCGTGATGCCTGCGTTGTTCACGAGCACTCGCGCAGCAACGCCGCAGCCTGCCACGGTCGCGGCGATCTCGGCGACGTCCGCGGGATCCGAGATGTCGGCACGGATGCCGCGGCCGCCCAGTTCGGCGGCGGTGTCGTGCACCCGCTCGTCGAGGTCGACGAGCAGCAGTTCATGCCCGGACTCGGCGAGCCGGGCAGCGATGGCCTGTCCGATGCCGCGGGCGGCGCCGGTGACGACGGCGAGACTCATGGCAGCATCGCCCCCACGTGGGTCGAGCCGACCATCACGGTCTGCCCGCGCCCGACACCGGTCGCCACGAGGAACTCGACCGTGGCCGAGACCAGCGAGGCGGGCTCGGTGTCGTCATAGCCGATGACGGTGGCGAACTCGTCCTTGCGCATCCCCTCGAACGCGAGGCATCGCCCGCCAGAGACCAGGCCCACCGCGACCGCCGCATCGAGCGGAGTCGCGCGGCCGATCGCTGCCGCCGCATCCACGATGAAGACGACAGGCGCATTCTCCTGGGCCGCGCCATGAGCCAGTTGGTACGCCCGGACCAACTCCTGCTCGGCCTCGGCCCACGTCGTCACTGGTGCCGCTTCGAACACGACTCCGTCCTCAACGCGCCCGTCAGGCGATCCAAGGCCGCCCAGAGCATTCGCCAGGGCAGCGCTCGCCACCTCGATCCTCATCACACACTCCTCCGCATCGTCACGTGATCCGCTCTGCGTCGATCGCTCACCAGCGAGATACGACGAGCTTCTCCTCGGTGTAGAAGCGGAGCGGAGCATCGCCGCACACATGGGTCTCCCCGTAGAAGGAAGATCCGAGGCCGCCCATCACGAAGTTGGCGGGCGGTGCGGGGAAGGTGTTGACGCCGATGTTGCCTGCACGAGACGCGCGCTCGAACCGTCGGGCGATGCTGCCCGAACGGGTGTAGATCGTCGACGCGTTGCCGAACTCGGTGTCGTTCGAGAGGGCGATCGCCTGGTCGAGGTCGCCGACCTGGTGCATCGCGATCACCGGGCCGAAGGTCTCCTGGAACTCGGCGGGGTGGGTCGGCGCCAGACCAGCCAGGACGGTCGGTCCGACGAAGTAGCCCTCGCTCGACGCGGACGGCGTCCGAGGCACGAAGCCGCGACCATCACGCACCGCCGTCGCACCCGCACCGACCGCCTCGCCGATCAGGCCCTCCAGACGAGCGCGACTCGCTGCGCTCACGACGGGACCCATCGTGACGCCCTCGTCGAGACCCGCGCCCACGACCAACTGATCGGTCAGGCTCGCGACCCGGTCGACGAGCTCGTCGTACACGTCATCGAGCGCAATGATGCGGGTGCCGGCGAGGCAACGCTGGCCGGCCATCCCGAAGGCCGATGTCACGATGCCCTCGGCAGCCAACTCGAGGTCAGCGTCGGACGCGACCAGGATCGGGTTCTTCGCGCCACCGTTGGCCTGGACCCGCTTGCCGAGCGAAGTCGCCCGCTCATGGATCGCGCGGGCCGTCGGGGTCGAGGTGATGCACGAGACCGCGGCGACGTCCGGGTGATCGATGAGCCGCTTGCTGACCTCGGCGCGCCCGTGCACGAGGTTGAGCACTCCGTGCGGCAGACCGGCTTCGGCGAAGAGGCGGAACAGTGCGGTCGTCGCCATCGGATCCTGCTCGGAGGGCTTGACCACCAGCGTGTTGCCGGTGACCAGCGCCCAGGCCGAGAACTGGCTCGGGTTCATCACCGGGAAGTTGAACGGCGTGACCGCCACACAGACACCGAGGGGCTCGCGGGCGTTGCGCGCCTCGATCGGCCCCGCGACGTGTCCGGACCGCGAGTGCATCAACATCGGCGCAGCCAGGGCGGTGTCGATGAACTCGGCTGCCCGCATCACCTCACCGCGGGCCTCCTCGAGGGTCTTGCCCTGATCGAGACTGATCGTGCGCGCCAGCCGCTCGCCGTCGCTCACGACATTCGCCCGCATGGCGTGCAGGTACTGCACCCGGCGCGTGATCGAGAGCTGGCTCCACTCCTCGAAGGCCGCGGAGGCGGCCGCCACTGCGGCATCCACCTCGGCGTCCGTGGCAGCCACCAATTCAGCAACACGTCGACCGGTCGCCGGGTCGAACACGTCGATCGCGTCGGTGCCGGAGCCGGTGACGAACTCGCCGTCGATCCAGTGCTGGGGTTGTGTGACGTCCTGGGAGTTGTTCATCGAAGTCTTCCTTCCGCTCGGGTTCGTTCGGGATGGGGGTGGTGTCGCGCTCACGCGAGGGCCGGCGTTCCGTAGGAGACGCCGAGGTCGCCCCCGACGTCGTGGGCCTTCAGCGCCGGCAGCACCTCGCGGGCGATCAGGTCGAAGTTCTTGTCCGCGACATCCTCCGGCATGCCACCGAAGGCGGGCACCAGGAGAACGCCGCCGGCATCGAGCCGCTCGACGTACGACAACAACTTCTCGACGACCTGGTCCGGCGTACCCCAGACCTGGAGATCGGCCAGGAAGCCGGCGAAACCGTCGACGCCGTGCTTCTCGATGTTGCGCGCCAGACCGGCGTAGTACTCATAGCCCTTGATCTGGGCGAAGCCGACGTTGTCGAACTCGTAGTGCTCGACGGTCGACATCGCGTAACGCTGGAGGTACTTGTCCCGCATCTCACGAGCACCGGCCTCCGTGTCGGAAACCCCCGTGAACACGCAGACGATCGGCTTGGGCGGCTCCTCACCATTGATCTCCCGATAGCGCTGGCGATAGATCTCGAGCTCGGCCTCCACGGTCTCCCACGGCTTCTGGGCGATCACCATCAGGCCCACCCCGAGGCGCGCCATGATGTCCATCGACTCCGGCGAGACGGCTGAGGCGAAGCTGCGCCCACGGAAGGACGCGTACGGATCGGGACGCAAGGTCACCCGAGGTTGCTGGTAGAGCTCACCGTCGTACTCGATGACGCCGGTCTCGAGGCCGGCCAGAACCGCCTCGGAGTATTCGACGAACCGCTGACGTGACTCGCCCATCGGCACCCGGAATCCCTCGAACTCCACGCGCCCCAGGCCACGGCCCATCCCGAGGATGGCACGGCCCTGGGACAGGTGGTCCAGCATCAGGAAACTCTCGGCCGTCCGGATCGGGTCCTGCCAGGGCAACACGGTCACCATCGTGCCCAGCCGCAGCCGCTGTGTCTGCGCAGCGACCCAGGCCAGGAACTGCGGCACGTTGGGCGTGAGTTCGTAGTCGGTGAAGTGGTGCTCGGGGACCCACAGCGAGTCGAAGCCGGCCTCCTCGGCCATCTGCGCGTAGCGCACCTCGCTGCTGATCACGTCCCGGTCGCTGCGCGCACGATCGAGATTCTGGAACGTAAGAGTGATGCCTGTGTGCATGGAACCTCAACCAGCCTGTCTGAGTCGTCACCGGTACATACCAACCGGTCGGTTTCTTAATGAGAGAATAAAGCCCCACTCGCCGGACCGCAAGCCCCGAGGAGGACGCGGCCCAGCTGCGATCAGTCGGCCGCCGGACGCACGGCAATCACGTCGATCTGGACCCGGATGTCGGAGGCGAGCCCGACGACGAAGGTGCAGCGTGCCGGGTAGGGGCCCTCACCGAAGGCCTCCTTGAAAGCGGGGATGAACTCGAAACGGTGCTCATCGTGCCGCAGATAGCAGGTCGTCTTGACGACATCGCGACGCGAGAGCCCTGCCTCCCCGAGGATGTGGTCGATGTTCTCGAAGGCGATCCGCACCTCGTCAGCGATGCTCACCGCGTCCTCACGGCGCTTGAGGGTCACCGGGTCCATGGCGAGACCGGTGGCGAAGGCCAGCGATTCCGTCGCAGTTCCGGACGACAGGCCGGCTCCGCTGTAGTCACCGACGGCGGCGGGGTTCAGGTACTGCGTCATGTCGTTCTCCTCAACTCGAGACGATCAGGTCGAAGGGGCGGTTGTAGAGGATGTCCTCGACGACCGCCCTCGGGATGGGCAGTGGCATCGCCAGGTCGGCGATGGCCAGGAAGTCCCGGGCAGCGTCGCCCGGATCGAAGGATGGGAAGTCCGAGCCGAAGACCAGCCGATCGGTGACGTGGCCCTCCATCGCGAGCCGGAGCCCGTTGTACATCTGCCAGGGCTTGATCGGCATCGTCGAGACATCGGCGAAGACATTGCGGTTCTTCATCATCAACTCGACGGTCTCGTTCATCCACGGCTTGCCGAAGTGCGCGAGCAGGATGTTGGTGTCCCGGAACTCGCGGGCCACCTTGTCGAGCATGCTCGGATAGGCGAACTCGAGGAAGCCGTCGGGCGCGAAGACACTGGCCTGGTGGAACATCATGAAGATGCCCTCCTCCGCGGCGACGCGATAGACCTCGTAGGCCTCCTCGCAGTGCGGATGGAAGCCTTGGTAGGGCGGCGACAGCTTCACCCCGTGGAGCCCGAACTCCCGGATCGCCTGCCGCAGCGCGCCAGCCGCGCCGGGTTGCGTCGGATCGACGCTGCCCACGGCGATGGCGCGGTCCTTGTTCACCTGCAGGTAGTCCCCCAGGTAGTCATTCGGGACGAACATCCCCATCCGCGCGATCTGCAGGCCGATCAGGGCGAACCCCTCCACCCCCGCCTGCGCCATCGCCCGGGCGTGCTCGGCCAGATCGGCCTCGCCGAAGGCCGGCCGGCCGACGAGCTCAGTCCCCCTGTCGGTCCACACCGGACCACAGTGTTCCGGCTTGAAGATGTGCGTGTGCCAGTCGACGAAGGGGCGCAGCGGCTCCCGCTCGGACAACGCCCTCACCCCGCCTGGGAGCGCGGGCGAACGGCGATCGCGTCGAGCTCGACGCGACAGCCACCGGCGATCCCCACGGAATAGGTCACCCGCGACGGATACGGACCATCACCGAAGAAGTCCTTGTAGGCAGACCAGAACTCCGGTCGGAAGGAGTCGTCGCTGAGATAGCAGGTCATCTTGACGATGTCGCGACGGGTGGCGCCTGCGGCATGCAGGATCTCGTCGATCTCCTCGAGGCACAACCGAGTCTCCTCGGCGACCGTCACGGCATCGGAGCGCCGTGCCATCGTCTCGAAGTCGAAGGCCATGCCACCGGCGAAGACCCAGTCGCGGGTCGCCGTACCAGGGTTCATGCCGTAGTCCGGATAGGGCAGCCCTGCCGGGTTGAGGTACTCC
>JASLDK010000295.1 GCA_030145945.1 Nocardioides sp. | reverse complement strand
GCGGGGAGGGATCGGGTCCGATCACCACCGAATGGCGGCTGGTGACCGCATTCCCGGCCGCGTCGACCTTGCCGTCGGCGAGCACCGCCTCGATCACGGCCTGGGAGACGCCCGCGGGCCAGTGGAAGGCGAACCACTGCTGGCCCTGTGGCGCTCCGGCCACCGGGGTGAAGGTGGTGTTGCGGAGCTCTCCCGGCCGCACGACGGTGGGCACGACGGTGACCGGGTCGTGCTCGGCATCGGCCGTCGTGAACCGCAACTGCAGGTCCTGATCCCCCGCAGGTGCGGTCTTCTGGTCCAACACGGTTCCGTCGGGCTTCGTCAGCTGCACGGCCGTGACAGTCGGAGGGTTGTCGGCGAGCGGGTCGATCGCGACGGTGGTGATCGAGGTGGTGACCGCTTTGCCGTCGGTGACATACATCTGGAAGGCGAACTCGGTGTGCTCGGTGACGAGCGGCGCGTCGAAGCTCGGCTTCGCGCCGGTCACGTCGGGCTGTGTGGCTGCGCCGGCGAAGGTGGTTCCGGCCGGGAAGGACACCGGCGGGGTGGCGTCATTCGGTCCGGGTGGCCGCCAGCTCACCTTCGGGCCGGCGGTCTGCACCCACCCGTAGGTGAGGGGCAGGACCGTGTCGACGTTCGACGAGCCGGACAGCACCACCCGAGTCGGCGTGATCGTCCCGTCGGCGCCGACGACGCCCGAGTCGACCCGCTGCGGCGGGCCCGCGGTCGCGGTGAACGTGATCGCGTTGACGCTGACGGCGTTCGACTTCGCCAGCGCCATGCCGCCACGCTGGGTGATCCGGTTCCACGTGTACGCCGCGATGTCGGCGGGGGCGGTCAGTCCGGCTGGTCGGGTGACGATGCCGGTCAGCGCGGTGACCGTGCCGCCGACGTACTCCTTCGCAGTGATGGGCACGGTGACGTCGATCCGCGATCCCGCAGGCGGGGCCGTGTCCCGCATGCAGACGACGGCTGTCGCGAAACCGCCCGGATAGGTGGCCGTGCGCAGCTCGCAGGTCGGGACGGGCGTGCCGGCCGGATATCCGGTCAGGGTCGGCACCAGGGTGGTGCCGACGTCGACGGACGCCGGGAGCAGCAGCACCATCGGGGAGAGGTCGGTGGCGTCGCGGTCGGGATCGCCCTTCAGGGTGAAGGTCACCGCCGAGTCGTGCAGGCCGTAGAGCGGGGCGTCCTGGAAGTGCACCTCGGTGGTGACCGGTGGCGGGGGCGCCTTTCGCTGCGCCGAGAGACTGAGCGCGATCGCCTGGCTCGTGTAGGTCTTCGGCTCCGCGGTGACGAGCTTCGCCTGGGCCGACGCGGAGAACTTCCCGGCGACGTCGATCACCCGGCCACCGCCGGGGCCCTGGGACGACCTCGCGATGGCCGCCGCCAACGGCCCGTCGAGGGTGTCGCCGGGCGCGAGGGTGACGGGTGCCTTCGTCGTACAGGTGAACTCCATCTTGTCCGTCGTGCACGTCCAGGTGTCGAAGTTCGCGAGCTGGTCCACCTCCATCACCGATGACCCGCTCTTCAACCTGATGGTCACGGTGCCGGTCGCGGGCAGCCCGCCGACGTTCTGGACGGACAGCTGGAAGTTCTTGTCCCCGGCATCGAGCGGCTGGACGTCGAGTGCGGGCGCGAGCACGACGGGCGGGGACGTCTGGGCGGTGCCCTTGCCCGTGACCCCACCGAAGGCATCCGTGCTCGTGGCCGTGGCGGTCAGCACCAGGACCTTCGGCGCCGGGACGGTCGCGGCGTGGGCGGCCAGCACGATCTCCGGCGCGCTTCCTCCTGAAGGCAGCCACTGATCGCTCGTGCAGGTGAGGGTGGCGCCCTGGGTGCAGGTCCAGAAGGCAGTCGTGGTCACCGCGTCCACGGTGAGGCCGGTCGGCACCGGGAGCTCGAGCTTCAACCCCGGCAGGGTTGCCCCCGCGCCGTCGTTCTTGACCCGGATCGTCAGGTTCTGCGGATCGGTGGTCAGCGCGTCCGGGACCTCCATCCGCACCGCGACGTGGGCGGGCTTGGGGTCCTCGACGACGAGCTGGAACGGGATCCCGTGGAGACAGCGCGCCCGGCCGCCGCCATGGAATAGCTGATCGGGTACGACGCCCGCGCGGCCCCGGTCGGGACCTTCACGATGACGTTGAGCGCCGGCAGGCTCGCCGTACCGGCAAGTGGGGACAGCCGGATGCAGGTCACCAGCTGCCGTCCGCCCAGGAGCCGGGCCGGCTGGCAGATCCACCCGCCGCTGCCTCCGGCCTGGGTGATCTGGAAGGTGCTCGCGGGGAGCATCAGGGTCGCCACGAACGGACCGCTGAGGGTGGCCGGATCCTTGTTGGTTCCGGTCAGCTGCAGGGTGGTCGTTCGTCCCGGATAGGCCGGACCCGTCTGCCGCATCGCCAACTGCAGGGCACCCGCGTCAGCGCTCGGCGTCACGACGACCTCGTTGCTCCCGATCGCGCCGGAGACCATCGGAACGACCGTGTAGTGGTACGTCGTGCCGTTGGTGAGGCTGTCGTCGAGATAGGCCCGCCCGCCGCCGGGGTAGAGGACCGCCTCGTTGCCGACATCGTCGCTGCGCAGGATCTTGTAGGCGAATCCGGTCTGCCCGCCGGTGGGATTCGGCGGCGTCCACGACAGTCGTACGGCGCTGTCACCGGCCACTGCCGTCAACGTCGGCGCTCCCATGGCGACGTGCGGTGTCGCGCTGGCGTCGACCTTGGGGCTCTCCCCGTCCGCTGTGTAGGCGGAGAGTTGGTAGGCGTAGGTCGTGCCGTTCTGCCGGCCGGTGTCGACGAAGCTGGTGACCGTCGGCCCCACGCTGGTCAGCAGTTGGGTCGATCCGCCGCTGAGCACGCGGTAGATCTTGTAGCCGCTCAACGGTGCAGATCCGGTGTCGCCTGTCGGCCACCAGGACAGGGTGACCTGACTGTCGCCGCCGGTGGCGGTGAAGTTGCCGGGGGCGGCGGGGGGATATTTCGGCGCCACGGCGACACAGGGCGCAGTGCGCTCGTCGATGTAGGCACCGCCGCTCTGCGTCACCGCACCGCCGGTGCCCGTGGCCGCACACACCGTCCCCGCGTTGATCTTCAACGCGCCGGTGTAGGTCGCCGCGTCGGCGAGCCGGAGGATCGGGAGACTGGATCCCACTCCCTCGACGGTCACGGGCGCGGCGCCCGTCAGCTTCGCGCCCATCCGCAGGTCGACCGGACTTCCCTGGGAGCCGAGCCACACCCAGTCGTTGCCCCAGTAGGTCGGCGACGGGTTGAACCGGAAGGTCCCGTTGACGATGTCGGTCCGGCCTCCGTAGTAGTCCCCCGAGCCCAACTTCTCCGCGGTCAGCGTGCCGCCGCCGAGGTCGATCTTTCCCGGGGTGTCGACGATGACGTCGGCCGCCGTCTCGGCGTGGCCGTTCAGCTTGATCTGTCCCTGGACCGCGGAGATCGTCGGATTGCCGAAGGGACTCTGCGCCGCCGGCGTCAGGTCGACCTGCCGGTCGTTCATCCAGGTGACCGTTCCTCCGGCGACCGCCTGGACGTGGCGGGCGGCGGCGACCCCGGCCGGTTTCGACAGGGGGACGTTGACGTGGGACGCCTCCAGCACCGCCACATGGTTGGGCGCCGTTCCCTCGATGGAGATCGTCGAGGTGGCCGGCGTGACGTTCGGCCCCATCAACCTGAGTCGCGTCGTGACGTCGATCGGACCCGGGATGTGGATGGTCGCTCCCGCCGCCCCCGTGACGGCCGCACCGACCTCGACGGAGTCGCCGGACAGTCCACCGGCGAGCGTCACCTGCGACGACGTCCCCGTGTAGACCCCCTGCGTGACCGCGATCTGCGCGCCGGTGACCTGCCAGGTGCCGTAGAGGAAGACCTGCTGGATGGTCAGTGCACTCGGGGCGAGGTCGTAGGTCGTCACCCCGCCACCGATGACGGCACCGGGGTCGTTGAAGGTGATGACCGCGGTCCCGGACGGCACGACGTCGCCGACCCAGTTCAGCGGGTTGGACCAGTTGGTGTTCGCCCCTCCCCCGGCATCCCAGGTGAAGCTCCCGACCGCGGCCTGCGCCGGTGCGCCCACCAGCACGGTGAGCCCCGTCAGCGCGACCGCGAGAGCGAGGATCGTGGATCCGATCGCCGAACGGCGTCGGGCGAAACGGCGGGGGGAACGGGACAGCGGCGACCGTGCGGGCACACCCGTCCGCCACTGCCCCATTGGTCCCATGCCCGTGCCGTTCTCGCGTGATCCGAAGGTCCCCGGATCTGGTCAGTGTGGCGAGCCGCGGCACGGCTCCGATAGGGGGTTAGCACCTACCTTTACGTTGGTTCGGAAACCTTCACCTGGCGGGTGATCCGGCCAGGAAACGGACCCCGCGGGTCGTCCCGTCGACGATGTCGGCGACGTGGGACCGGAAGCCCGGGCAGGCGGTGATGTCGTGGGCCCGACACTCGAGCGCGTGCCGGGTCATGTGTCGCGACCGCTCGAGCTCCGCCTCCCGGCGGTCCAGCTCCTCGAGGTGAGCACGCAGCGCGTCCCGCCGGCCCTCAGCGGAGGCGTCGACGAGGGTGCGGATCTGGTCGAGGCTCATGCCCGAGGCCTTGCTCGCCAGGATCGCCGCGACCCGGTAGGCGTCGCTCTCGCCATAGACCCGACGACCTGCCGAATCCCGTTCCGGCTGCAGGAGACCCTTGTCCTCCCAATGCCTCAGCACATGCGTCTCCAGCTCGAACCGTGCGGCCAGCTCGCCCACGGACCACCGGATCTTCGCGTCATTTGACTTCATGTCAACATGAAGTCACAGGCTGGCTCCATGATCAAGTCATCCCTCTCCCAGAACACCTACGACGTCGCCGTGATCGGCGCCGGATCGGCCGGCCTCCAGGCCGCACAGACCCTCGGTCGCATGCACCAGTCGACGGTCGTCATCAGCACCGACCGATTCCGCAACGACCCGACCGCGCACATGCACAACTTCCTCGGTCACGACGGCGCCCCGCCCGCCGAGCTCCGGCTGGCCGCGCGCAGGGACGCCGAGGCGTACGAGGACGTGCGCTTCCTCGACGGTGCCGCGGTCACCCGGATCGTGGGAGAGCTCGGCGCCTTCCACCTCGAGGTCGAGGGCCACGAGCCGGTCCGCGCGGCCCGGGTCCTGCTCGCCACCGGCGTGCGCGACACGCTGCCCGACATCCCCGGCATCACCGAGAACTTCGGCGGCCTCATCGCGCACTGCCCGTTCTGCCATGGCCACGAGTACGCCGACACCCGGGTCGGCATCCTCGGCTCCGCTGCCCACGTGGCCGCCATGGCCGCCATGGTCTGGCCGATCGCCGAGGATCGCGTGGTCCTCACCCACGGCGCCGAACTCGATGACTCGACCGCCGCCCTCCTCGCCCGGACCGGGGCGAAGGTCGTGACCCAGCCGCTGGTCGGCGTACGGGAGGAGGGCTCGCGGCTGATCGTGAGCATGGCCGGCGGCACGGAGATCACGCTCGGCGGTCTGTTCGTGAAGACCGAGTGGGAGCAGTCAGCACCCTTCGTCGGACAGCTGGGCCTGGAGATGTCCGAGGTCGGTGCCGTCGTTGTCGACGCCTTCGGCCGCACCAGCATGCCGGGGGTCTACGCCGCCGGCGACCTCGCCCAGGGCCCGGGCCTCCCGATGCCGATGGCCTCGGTGCTGGTCGCCGCCTCCGCCGGGATGATGGCCGCCGCCGCCTGCGTCCAGGACGCCGCCCTCGCTCGCATCGCCTGATCCGTCACGGCGCTCAATACCAGCCAGTGTGTTGCGAGTGCTCCCACGCCTTCTGGGCATTGCCGTAGCGGGCGGCGATGTAGGCCAGCCCCCAGCGGATCTGGGTCTCGGGATTGGTCCGCCAGTCCGGTCCGACCACGGCCATCTTGGTCCCGGGCAGCGACTGCGGGATGCCGTAGGCGCCGGAGCTGCGGTTCTCGGCGAGGTGGTTCCAGCCGGACTCGCGCTGCCAGAGGGCGTCGAGATAGGGCCACTGGTCGCGCGGGAACCCGAACTCGATCATCTCCTGATAGCCGAGTGCCCGGTTCGTGCCGCGATCCACGCCCTCGGGCACGGGTGGCAGCGGGATCTTCTTCGCGATCCGCTCGGCCCGCCGCGCGAGCTGCTGCATGATCTCGGCGGTCGGTACGTCGGCCCGCGCGCCCGAGCGCGACAACTCGGTCGGTGCGCTCGAGGGCGCTGCCGTGGGCATCGGCGACGTGGTCGGAGCAGGCTTGACTGGCGTGGCCGACGGTTGCGTGCCGCAGGCACCCAGCAGTGCGCCCGCGACGGCAAGCACCGCTGACCGACCCGGGCGCACGACGAGACCTCGGTCAGTCCCTCGGCTTGCGGCTACGGTTCGGCGGGCCGTAGTCCTTGGCCAGCTCGATCAGCTTGCCGCTGATCCGGGTCTGCTTGAGTCGCTCCCACTGGTCGTCGGTGAGGCGAGCGGGCAGCTCGACGATCGAGTAGTCCGGGCGGATGGTGATCTTGCCGAAGTCGCGACGGTCGAGACCGCCCTCGTTGGCGAGCGCGCCGACGATCTGGCGGGGCTCGACGCGGTGCCGCTTGCCGACCTGGATCTTGTAGGACTGGAAGTTGCCGCCACCGCGCGGCGCACGCTCCCGGCCACCACGGTCCCCGCGGTCGTCGCGCGCGCCGCGGCGGTCGTCGCGACCACCTCGGTCGCCGCGGTCGTCGTACTCACGACGGGGGCGACGCTCGGGCTCGGGCTCCGGCTCGAGAAGGAGCGGGGTGTCGCCCTGCATCGCGATCGCGAGGGCGGCGGCGACGTCGACCTCGGGCACGTCGTGCTCGCGGATGTAGTGGCTGACGACGTCGCGGAAGAAGTCGATCCTCGGTGACTCCAGTGCAGCGGTGATCTGGTCGTCGAAGCGGCTCAGTCGCGACTCGTTGATCGCGTCGACGCCGGGCATCTGCATCTGCTCCAGCGTGGAGCGGGTGGCCTTCTCGATGTGCTTGAGGAGGTAGCGCTCGCGCGGGGTGATGAACGAGATGGCGTCACCGCTGCGGCCGGCGCGGCCGGTGCGGCCGATCCGGTGGACGTAGGCCTCGGTGTCGGTGGGGATGTCGTAGTTGAAGACGTGGCTGATCCGGGGTACGTCGATGCCACGGGCCGCGACGTCGGTCGCGACGAGGATGTCGAGCTTGCCGTCCTTGAGCTGGTTGACGGTCCGCTCGCGCTGGGCCTGGACGATGTCGCCGTTGATCGCGGCGGCGCTGTAGCCGCGGGCGCGGAGCTTCTCGGCGAGCGTCTCGGTCTCGTTCTTGGTGCGCACGAAGACGATCGCGCCCTCGAAGTTCTCGACCTCGAGGATCCGGGTCAACGCATCCACCTTCTGCGGGTAGCTGACCATCAGGTAGCGCTGCTTGATGTTCTCAGCGGTCCGGGTCTTGCGCTCGATGGCGACCTCGACCGGGTTGTTGAGGTATTTCTGCGACAGCGCCTTGATCTGCTTCGGCATCGTGGCCGAGAACAGCGCCACCTGCTTGTCAGACGGCGTGTCCGCGAGGATCGTCTCGACGTCCTCGGCGAAGCCCATGTTGAGCATCTCGTCGGCCTCGTCGAGGACCAGGAAGCGCAGCTCGGTGAGATCGAGCGTGCCCTTCTCGAGGTGATCCATGATCCGGCCGGGCGTGCCGACGATGACGTTGACGCCACGACGCAGCGCGGACAGCTGGACGCCGTACCCCTGGCCGCCGTAGACGGGCAGGACGCTCACGCCACGCAGGTTGGCGGCGTACTTCTCGAACGCCTCGCAGACCTGGAGCGCGAGCTCGCGGGTCGGCGCGAGGACCAACGCCTGCGGGGTCTTCTGCGAGGTGTCGAGCTGGTCGAGGATCGGCAGCGCGAAGGCCGCCGTCTTGCCGGTGCCGGTCTGGGCCAGGCCCATCACGTCGCGGCCCTCGAGCAGGTGCGGGATGGTGGCGGCCTGGATCGCCGACGGCGACTCGTACCCGATGTCCTTGAGGGACTTCAGGATCCGGTCACCGAGACCGAGGTCGGCGAAGGTTGCGGTCGGCTCGTCCATCTCACTCACCCGGCAAGCCTAGTGCCGTCAAGCACATTGGTCGTGATCCTCGTCGCGGTGCGCTGAGTCACCCTGCTATACGCGGGACGCCCGATGCGATGATTGAACCCGGCTCGATCTGGCAATGACTCCGTGTAATGCCGTGACCCGGGGATCCGCTCTCACGTTCGGCAGTTGGCATGTCCTGACCCGCCGACACCTGACTCCGGTCAGCCGCAGTCCGACGAGAAAGAGCTCCATGAGGCCCGACACCACCCCGCGCCGCGTCCGTCACCTGCTCCTGGCGGTAATCACGGCCCTGGTCCTGTCGACCGGATTCGTCGCCGTCGCCGCACCTGCCCACGCGGCCCCCAAGCCGGCGAAGGTGAAGGGAGTCAAGCTCAAGAAGCCCCAGGTGGACGGGACCACGGCGTCGTTCAAGGTGAAGTGGAAGCGCGCGGCCCGCGCGACGTCGTACAAGGTGAAGTGGTCTGCTCCCGGTCGCGCCTCCAAGCACGACCGCACCAGCAAGACGTCGATGACGATCAGCGGGCTGGCGCAGGCCACGAACTACTGCGTCAAGGTGCGCGCGTTCAACGGCAAGCGCAAGGGCAAGTGGTCCAAGAGCGTCTGTCGTACGACGGCGGCGCTGCCGTTGGTGCAGCCGGTGTGGGTCGACGCCCAGCAGGTGCAGGGCGCGACGGTCGCGATGACCTTCCGGTGGAACGAGGTGCCCGGCGCCACGTCGTACCAACTCGACTACCTCGGCAACGAGAACCCGATCCAGGGCGCCAAGAACAAGCAGTCCGTGACCGTGGCGGGCACCGGCGGGGGTGTGGCGAGCGTGACCGTCGGCGGCCTGCTGCCGAGTCGGACCTACTGCTTCCAGGTCCGTCCGTCGGGCCCGGTCGGTGTGGGCGCCTTCGGTACGGCGGGCTGCAAGGCGACCTCGTCCCTCGGCCGGGTCGGTGGAACCGAGCACGTGAACGTGATGACGTGGAACGTGTGCGCGAACGTCTGCATCGGCTGGGATGTCCGCGAGGGCCTGATCCGGGATCGGATCAAGGAGATCGGCGCCGATGCCGTCGCGATCCAGGAGGCACCCAACAACAACTACGACAATCTCGAACCGGCTCCCGACTATGAACGCGCCTGCAAGGTCGGCGACGGCTACGGCACGCAGTGGCGCAACCAGACCCTGTTCGTCCGCAAAGCGAAGTTCCAGGTCACCGGTGTCCCCGGTGGCGTCCGGTTCCCGAACGTGACCCACGGCGGCTGCTGGGTGAAGGTCAAGGACCGCACCACTCAACGCGAAATCGTGCTGGCGGCGATCCACCTCGTCAATCCTGGAGCCGGCTCCGACGCAACCCGCGGTGCCGAGACGAGTGAGTTCTGGGCCAACGTCAGCGTCTACGCCGCCGGACTGCCAATCGTCATCGCCGGGGACTTCAACTCGACTCGCAACAGCGGCTCGGATGCTCCTCGAACCATGCTCAACCTCTATGGCTACGACGACGCCTTCGATGTCGCCGAACGGTTCGCCACCCTCCCGTTCATCAACTCCTGGAACAACTGGCGCAATCCCCCGCCGCAGTCGTGGCGTTGGGCTGAGCACGTCGACCGTGTCTTCGTCTCGCCGGGCACCCGCGTCACCAGTTGGCAGATGGAGTCACCCTCTGAGGCCGGCGTACAGCTTTCTGACCACTCGCCCGTCCGGGTCGAGGTCGACATCCCCTGACCCGGACCCGCACTGCGGGTCTCACTCCACCGTGACCGACTTCGCCAGGTTGCGCGGCTTGTCGATGTCGTGACCCAGCTCGAGCGCCGCGTGGTAGGCGAGGACCTGCAGCGGGATCGTGAGAAGGATCGGGTCGAGTTCGCGCTCATTGCGGGGTACGTCGATGCGACCGACCACCGGGCCACCCGGGCGCTCCAGGTCGCCGAGATCGACGCCGGCATGGGTGAGGACGACCAGCGGACCGCCGCGGGCGGCGATCTCGTGCAGGGCGGCGACATTGCGCTCGACGAGTTCGTCGTCGGGGACGATCGCGATGCTCGGGACGGCGGGTGAGATCAGCGCGAGCGGGCCGTGCTTGAGCTCGCTGGTCTGATAGGCCTCGGCGTGGCGGTAGGTGATCTCCTTGAACTTCTGCGCCCCCTCGCGGGCGACGGGGAAGCCCCGAACGCGACCGATGAAGAACAGGCTCTCGGCCTCGGCGAGCTTCTTCGCGGTGACCGCGAGCTCGGCCTCGGTCGCGAGGATCTCGTCGATCTGACCGGGGATCCGGCCGAGTCCGGCGATCAACCGCTTGCCGTCGGCGATGGACAGGTCGCGGACCCGGCCGAGCTGGACCGCGAGCATCGCGAAGCCGAGGAACATGTTGGTGAGCGCCTTGGTGGACGCGACCGCCACCTCGGGCCCGGAGTGCAGGTAGATGCCACCGTCGACCTGCCGAGCGATCGCCGAGCCGACGACGTTGACCAGGCCGATCACCCGCCCGCCCTTGCGCTGGATCTCCTGCACCGCGAGCAGGGTGTCGATGGTCTCGCCGGACTGGCTGACCGCGACGTAGAGCGTGTCGTGCTCGATGATCGGGTCGCGGTAGCGGAACTCGCTGGCCGCCTCCGCGTCGGCGGGGATCCGGGCCAGCTCCTCGATCATCGAGGCGCCCATCTGGCCGACGTAGTACGCCGAGCCGCAGCCGAGGATCTTGACCCGCCGGATCGCCCGCAGCTCGCGGGCATCGAGGTTGAGGCCGCCGAGGTGCCCGGTGCCGAAGCGCTCGTCGAGCCGACCGCGCAGCACGGCCTCGGCGCGGGCCGGCTGCTCGAGCAGCTCCTTGTGCATGAACGACTTGTGGTCCCCCGCGTCGTACGCCTCCGGGTCGATGTCGACCTCACTGGCCTTGCGGTCGGTGGTGGCGAGACCCGAGGCTTCCAGACGGTACGTCGTGAAGCCGCCCGCGGTCACCGTCGCCATCTCGCCGTCGTCGAGGTGGGCGACCGTGGTCGTGTAGCGGACCACGGCAGCCAGGTCGGAGGCGATGAACATCTCGTGGTCGCCGACACCGACGATCAGCGGGCTGCCGTTGCGGGCGACGACGATCCGGTCCGGGAAGTCGGCGTGGGCAACCGCGATGCCATAGGTCCCCTCGATCCGCCCGAGCGCCTCGGCGATCCGCTGCTCCAACGTCTTGGCGCTCGAGGCGGCGACCAGATGGGCGATCACCTCGGTGTCGGTGTCGGACCTCAGCTCGACACCGGCGTCGGCGAGCTCGGCGCGCAGGGCCGACGCGTTGTCGATGATGCCGTTGTGGACGACCGCGACCCGCCCGGCCTCGTCGGTGTGCGGGTGGGCGTTGACGTCATTGGCGGGACCGTGCGTCGCCCACCGGGTGTGGCCGATGCCGATCTTGCCGCCGAACCGCTTCGGCAACTCCGCGCTCAGGTCACGGACGCGGCCGGCCTGCTTGGCGACCTTGAGCCCGCTGCTGCCCAGCACGGCGACGCCGGCCGAGTCGTAGCCTCGGTGCTCGAGACGGGTCAGTCCCTCCAGCAGCAGCGGTGCCGCCTGCTGGGTGCCGATGTATCCCACGATGCCGCACATGTCTCGTTCTCCTTCAGCCGTAGATGAGGCGTCGCAGCTGGCGCTCCGACAGCTCGGGCGCCGCGACCACCGTGCTGCGCAGCTCCTCCCGCAGCCGCGGATAGATCTCCGCGTTGCGGGCACCCTGGTTCTTCAGTTCGCGGTGTCGTCGGCGTACCCACGTCTCGAGGTCCTCGTCCTGGAAGGCGAGCACGTCCTCGACCAGTCGGGTGGCTGCCGCTGGGTCCAGACCGGTGCTGTCCTGGACGTGTCGCAGCAGTCGCGGGTCGACGTACACGACAGCGATCGTCCACCGATGTCCGTGAAAGTTCAAAGTTCTGCCCGAAATCGGGCAATAACCGCCCTTTTGTCAAGAGATCCACGAACTGCCAACGACTGCCCCGCGGGGGTGGAGCAGAACCGACCTCCGGCACGATCGATCGAGGGGTCAAGTGGGGGAAGAGGCCAAATTCGGTCGAATCCTTTCGGGGCGGGTGGAGGACGTGCTACCTTGGTGAACACAAGGTGAACAGGAGGTGACCCATGACCAACACCAACATGACCGACACGCATCTCGAGATGCGCTGGCTGCCCGTGACCGACACCAACGGCCACACCCACATGGAGGCCGTCTGGGTCGAGGTCGGCCACGCCGCGGCCGCGCACTCGCACGCCGCCTGACGACTCTCGACTCAGCGACAACTCGCTTCCACCGAGCCGCACCCCACCCGGGGTCGCGGCTCGGTGTCTTTTTCGCCGAGTAGTGACTTCTGACGCGCGAGTGGTGAGTTACGACCTCCGAATAGTGACTTGGTTCCCGCAGCGATTCCGGCGCCGCCGCAAGTCACCACTCGAATGGCCATTTCGCACCACTCGTGCGCCACAAGTCACCACTCGCCCGTCAAAAGTCACGATTCGCGCGTCATAAGTGGCGACTCGGCGGAGATGGGGGGATGTGGCGCAGGTCACCCTTGGCAAGGGAATGGTTGACGTGTCACCATTGGTTCAAGTCTTTGAAACTTCAAACAACTTCGAACCTCACCCAGGAGTGAACGACATGGCCGACAACGCAGCCCTCACCGACATCAGCGGCGACTACACCCTCGACACCTCGCACAGCCGCCTCGGCTTCGTGGCCCGCCACGCGGTCGTCACCAAGGTCCGCGGCCAGTTCGGCGAGTGGAGCGGCACCGCCCACATCGACACCGCCAACCCGGCCAACTCGTCGGTCAACGTCACCATCAACGCCGCCAGTGTCTCCACCGGCAGCGCGGACCGCGACGGCCACCTGACCTCCCCCGACTTCTTCGACACGGCGCAGTTCCCCGAGTGGAAGTTCGCCTCCACCGAGGTCTCCCGCGACGGCGACGAGTGGACCATCACCGGCGACCTGACCATCAAGGACGTGACCAAGCCGGTCACCATCGAGTTCGAGGAGAACGGCTCCGCCAAGGACCCGTTCGGCAACATCCGCGTCGGCTTCGAGGGTGACGTCACCGTCAACCGCAAGGACTGGGGCCTGACCTGGAACGCCGCGCTCGAGACCGGCGGCGTCCTCGTCTCCGAGAAGATCAAGCTCGAGTTCGACCTCTCCGCGATCAAGAACGCCTGATCGCCCCCGCCGCGAGGCGGGTCGCAAATCACCTGCGGACACCCGGGTGAGTCGTCCAGACTCGTCCGGGTGTCCGTCATTTCCCTGCCTCCCGGTCTGACCTCGCGGCCCCTCGCCCTCGCTGACTCGGCCGCGGTCTTCGCGGTCATCGCCGAGCAGGAGCGGCACGACACCGGGACCGTCGAGGTGGAGGAGGCCGACCTCCTCGCCGACTGGGCGCGGCCGTCGTACGACCTCGGCGCGAGCTCGGTCGCGGTCCTCGACGGCGACCGGATCGTGGCGTACGCCGAGCACCTCGGCGAGGAGCGCTACGACGCGGCGGTGCTGCCGTCGTACCGCGGGCGTGGGATCGGGACCTGGTTGGCCGGGTCGCTGCAACAACTGGCCCAGAACCGCGGCGTCGCGATCCTCGGCATGCCGGTGCCGGAGGGATCGGACGGCGACCGGCTGCTCACCGCGCTCGGGTACGACGTGCGCTGGACGAGCTGGGTGCTGAGGCTGCCCGAGGGGGCGCAGGTGGCCGAGCGAGCGCTGCCCGAGGGCTATGCGTTGCGGGAGGCGACGCCTGCGGACCGCGAGCAGGTCTGGACGGTCACCGAGGACGCCTTCCTGGAGTGGTCGGTGCGCGGGCGGGCGAGCCTGGATGACTTCGGCGCGCAGGTGTGGGACCGCCCAGGCTCCGAGCCGTGGCAGCTGCAGGTCGTGACCGGACCGGACGGCGAGGTCGTCGGCGTCGCCCACGCCTGGAACATCGAAGCCGACACCTACGTCTCCAAGCTCGCGGTCGCCCGCGCCCACCGCCGTCGCGGACTGGCGCAAGCCCTTCTCGTGGCCGCGTTCGCCGCGGGCCGGGAGCGAGGGGCGACCTCGTCGTCGCTCTCGACCGACTCACGGACGGGCGCGCTCAGCCTCTATGAGAACGTCGGCATGCGCGTCGAGACGACCTGGGTGCACCGCGCGATCAGGCTCAGTCACCCGTCGCAGCCAACCTGATCGTGTCCCCATGCGTCCTCCTCCATGCTGGAACCCATCACGAGAGGACGAGACATGCCGCTGCGCAATTCCCGGGGACCGACGGACGAGGAGTTCGCCGAGCTGGTGCAGGTCGCATGGCCGAGCCTCTACCGCACGGCCGTGCTGCTGGTCCGCGACCATGCGCTGGCCGAGGACCTGGTCCAGACCGCCCTCGCGCGGACCTACAGCAACTGGTCGGGGATCAGGGACGTCGGGGCGGCCCGGGCCTACGCCCGCAAGGCGATGGTGAGTACGTCGACCAGCTGGTTCCGGCGCCGCTCGTTCAAGGGAGAGCAGCCGACCGCCGAGCTGCCCGAGCCGGCGACACCCGACGATCCGCACGGCCGGGTCGGCGAGCGGATCGATCTGCTCGGCGTACTCGCCCAACTGCCGCCGCGGCAACGCGCCGTCATCGTGCTGCGCTTCTATGAGGACCTGTCGGTCGAGGAGAGCGCCGAGATGCTCGGCGTCACCACCGGCACGGTGAAGAGCCAGACCTCCGCGGCGCTCGCGACCCTGCGCCGACTCCTCGGCGACCTCGACGTCACCGACCACTTCTCCCCCCTCGCTGGAGGAACCCATGCCTGACCTCAACGACCTGCTGCGTCAAACCGCCGACTCCGTGCCCGTTCCGCATCCCGACACCCGAGCCATCGCGGCCCAGGGCCGCGCTGGCTCGGGTGTCGGGATGGGGAACGGGCACGGAGTCGGGGGTTTGACGCAGGAGGTCGTTGAGGTCAGGGATGGGTTACTCCAGCGAGGGGGGAGAAGT
>JASLDK010000178.1 GCA_030145945.1 Nocardioides sp. | reverse complement strand
CCGTTCGCGTAACGCACCCGGCGGAAGTGTCTCCCCTTCCCGCGATTGCGGTTCTTGAACGTCGGCAACTGCGAGTCGCAGTTGGGACAGACCATGCGCAGGTTGTCGCGGTGGTTGTTGCTGGAATTTCCGTCGATGTGGTCGAGCACAAAGATGAGCGGCAGGCCCTGCCATTCCTCGACCATCCCGCAGATCTCGCAACATCCGTCCTGGGCATCGAGCAGGTAGCGCCGGACGTAGTGGTCGGGCCGACTGTCGATGTAGGCGACACCACTCTGGAGCCATGCACGCGTGTTGTTCACACGCTCCAATGAACGTTGACACAGAACGCTGCAATAACTGATCTGGCTTCGCTTGGTCAACGCCTTGCCACACCCGAGACAGTTCCGCATGGGCTGACGCTACGAACGGGATCCGACGGAAAGCCGAGCAGTGGAGCCGCCTGTCGGATTCGAACCGACGGCCCTTCGCTTACAAGGCGAACGCTCTGGCCAACTGAGCTAAGGCGGCAACACCCGCGCTGCGGGCGATTCGGCAATCCTAGCCAGCAACGCTCACCGCAGTTGCGTGACCCCGAACCGCTCGTCCGGCGCGGCGATCGCGTCCTGTGCCGCGATCAGCCGCAGCTCGCGCTCGCCCGACGCCAAGGTCGCGGCCAGGACGTCGTACACCGAGGCGACGGTGCGGCCCAGGGCGACGGCAGGGGAGCCGCTGGTGTGCAGGTGGGCAGTGAAGAGGGCGGCGGTGATGTCACCGGAGCCGTTCGCCTTCATGGGCAGCCGGGGTGTCTGGACGATCCAGGCGCCGTCGCCGGTGACGGCGATCATCTCGATCACGTCGTCGGGTGCGCCCAGACGCTCGACGGAGGTGATCAGCACCGTGGAGGGGCCCATCTCGCGAACCTCGTCAGCCGCGGCCAGGATCTCCTCGATGGACGAGGGATCCGACAGGCCGTCGCGTCCGGTGATGAAGCCGAGCTCGAACTGGTTGGGCGTGAGGATGTCCGCCACCGGCACGACCTCCGAGCGGATGATCGGTGGGATCTCCGGGTTCACGAAGCATCCGGACTTGGCGTTGCCCATCACCGGGTCGCAGGTGTAGGTCGCGGCCGGGTTGGCCGCCTTCACCTTCCGGACTGCCTCGACGATCACCGACGCGACGGCCGGCGACCCCTGATAGCCCGACAGCACCGCGTCGCACGAGGGAAGCACGCCACGCTCCTCGATCCCGGTGATCACCTCGGCGACGTCAGCCGGGTCGAGCAGCGGTCCCCGCCAGGCGCCGTACCCGGTGTGGTTGGAGAAGTGCACCGTGAACACGGGCCACACCTCGTGCCCGAGTCGCTGCAGCGGGAAGACCGCCGCGGAGTTGCCGACATGGCCGTAGGCGACCGAGGACTGGATCGAAAGCACGCGCACAACGACCATCTTCCCGCGTGCTCGCCGTATCGAGAAAGTGAAACCCTTTCGTAAAGAAACTAGAACGCGTTACAGTTGGCTCGCCGGGCCCCGCATGATCCCGGTCACACGATCTAAGGATGGGAAATCGGATGGCCAAGAGCGCGCCGTACTCGAACGAAGCCGACTACGTGGTGGTCGGATCTGGCAGTTCCGGGGCGATCGTCGCCGGACGGCTGGCGCAGTCGGGCGCCAGTGTCATCCTGCTCGAGGCCGGCCCCTCGGACGACAAGGGCATCCACGGCTACATGACCAAGGTGCCCGGCATGATCGGGCCGATGCACTCCGAGCCACGGCTCGAGAAGCTCTTCGACTGGGGCTACCGCTCGGTCCCGCAGCCCGGACTCGACGGTCGCCGGATGCCGGCGCCGCGCGGCAAGGTCGGCGGCGGCTCGTCGTCGGTCAATGGCATGGTCTACGTCCGCGGCAACCGGGCCAACTACGACTCCTGGGCCGCGGAGGGCAACCGGGGTTGGGACGCCGACAGCGCCAACGCGGCCTTCAAGCGCTACGAGGACTTCGAGGACGGCGAGAACGAGTTCCGCGGCGCCGGTGGTCCGATCAGGATCACCCGCAACAAGACGCCGCAGGAGGCCACCCTCCAGTTCATCCAGGCCACCGCCGACACCCTCGGCGTCAAGGTCAACGACGACTACAACGGCGCTGACCAGGAGGGCATCGCGCGGATGCAGCAGAACGCAGCCGACGGCCTGCGTTACTCGTCCACCCGCGGCTACGTCCACCACCTCGCGCCGAAGACCCTCGAGTTCCAGACCGAGGTGCACGTCGCGAAGGTCGTCATCAAGGACGGCCGCGCCACCGGCGTCGAGGTCATCGACCAGGGCAAGCGGGGCGGCACTCGTCGCTTCATCAAGGCCGGCAAGGAGGTCATCCTCTCCGCTGGCTTCGCCAACAGCCCGCAGCTCCTGATGCTCTCCGGCATCGGCCACGCCGACCACCTCGCCAGCGTCGGCATCGACTGCGTCGCAGACCTCCCGGTCGGCGACAACCTGCACGACCACCTGTTCCACCCGATGTCGTTCCACGTCCCGAGCGTCGCCTACCGCGGCAACGCGTGGACCTTCGCGAAGGGGACCGCACGCAACGTCTCGCGCCGCAAGTCCTTCCTCGACAACTCGGTCTTCGAGTCCGTCGGATTCGTGCGTACGTCGGCCGCGACCGACATACCGAACCTGCAGCTGCACATGCTGCCGTGGGCCTACCCGAGCCCCAACCAGGACGAGCCCATCCGACACATCCCCGACGGTCGCCCGTCGCTCACCGTCTTCTCGACGCTGATCTATCCGAAGAGTCGCGGCACCCTGCGTCTCGCGTCGTCCGACCCGACGGCGGCACCGCTCATCGACTACGGCTTCTTCACCGACCCCGCTGATGTCGAGGTGCTCGCCGAGGGCACCGAGATGATCCGCGAGATCATGGCGTCGGCCGCCTTCGGTGGTGCGGTCAAGGAGGAGATCCACCCCGGCCCGTCGATCCCCAACGGCAAGGAGCTGCGGGTCGCGCTCAAGAACCGCTCGACGTCGGTCTACCACGGCGTCGGCACCTGCAGGATGGGCGTCGACGACCGCGCGGTCGTGGGTCCCGACCTCAAGGTCCGCGGGATCGAGGGGCTGCGGGTCGCGGACGCGTCGATCATGCCGAGCATCACGGGTGGCAACACCAACGCGCCGTGCTACATGATCGGCGAGAAGGCTGCCGAGCTGATCCTGGGCGGGGTGAACTGGTGAAGAACACCCCGCGACGTTCTTCTCCTCCGCTTCGCTCCCCCGAACAACGCCGCGGGGACCCCGAAAAGCACAGTGGTGCGACGGCTCGCCCTGCCTCCGTCACCGACGAGCTCCTCGAACGACTGGTCGCTCGGGTCCCCGGCCGCACTGGCGCAACCTGGAAGCTGACCGAGGTCTACACCGGTGAGGTGCTCGTCGAGCTCCCGCAGTCGACGCCCGAGGACATCGAGGCGGCCTTCGAGGAGGCCCGCGCCGCGCAGGTGCTCTGGGCGCAGTGGCCGGTCGAGAAGCGGCTCGAGGTCTTCGACCGCGCGCACACGCTGCTCGTCGACAACGCCCACATCACCGCCGACCTGATCCAGGTCGAGAGCGGCAAGAACCGGCGGATGGCGATCGAGGAGACCTGCGACCCGCCGATGGTGATGTCCTACTACCTCAAGCGCGCCAAGAAGCTGCTCGCGCCCAAGAGGCACGGCGGCCCGGTGCCGATCGTGTCGGGATCGACCGAGGTCCGTGTCCCGAAGGGCGTCATCGGCATCATCGCGCCGTGGAACTTTCCCTTCGCGACCGGACTCTCGGACGCGATCCCCGCGCTCATCGCGGGCAACGCCGTTGTCGTGAAGCCGGACAACAAGACCGCGCTCTCGCCGCTCTACGGCATCTCCCTGCTCGAGGAAGCAGGCCTGCCGAAGGGCCTCTTCCAGGTCGTCTGCGGTGAGGGCCCCGACGTCGGCCCGACCCTGATCGACAACGCCGACTACATCATGTTCACCGGCTCCACCGCGACCGGTCGCGTGATCGGTGAGCGCGCCGGCAAGAACCTGATCGGTTGCTGTCTCGAGCTCGGCGGGAAGAACCCGATGATCGTCCTCGACGACGTCAACGTCGCCGAATGGGTCGACGGCACCACCTTCGGCGTCTTCGGCAACACCGGTCAGATCTGCATGCACATCGAGCGGATCTACCTCCCCGAGAACAGGTACGACGAGCTCAAGTCCGCCTTCGTCGAGCGGGCCGCCAACCTCGAGATCGGAGCGGCCTACGACTTCGGTCCCGAGATCGGATCGCTGGTCAGTCCCGATCACCGCGATCGCGTCGCCTCGCACGTCGAGGACGCCGTCGCCAAGGGGGCGACCGTGCTCACCGGCGGTCGTTCACGCGACGACATCGGGCCCGCGTTCTTCGAGCCGACCGTGCTCGAAGGCGTCACCAAGGACATGCTCGCTGGTCACACCGAGACCTTCGGGCCGGTCGTCTCGCTCTACTCCTACCGCACCGTCGACGAGGCCATCCACCTCGCCAACGACACGGACTACGGCCTGAACGCGTCGGTCTGGAGCGGCGACATCGCCCGTGCCGAGGCGGTTGCCGAGCGCATCGAGTCGGGAAACGTCAACATCAACGACGCCCTTGCCACGGCGTACGCATCCAAGGGCTCGCCCTCAGGTGGCGTCAAGAAGTCCGGTGTCGGCGCCCGTCACGGTGACCAGGGCCTGCTCAAGTACACCGATGCCAAGAACGTCGCGGTGCTGAAGAAGCAGGTCATGGGCCCGCGCCCCGGCCAGAGCTATGACGCCTACGTCAAGCAGATGCTCAGCTCGCTCAAGCTGATGCGGAAGCTCCGCGTCCGCTGACCCGGCTCGAACTGACGTCAGATCTTCGCCGACCCGGCAGAAACTGGCTCGTGAATCGCGTCGACCCGGCAGAAACTTTCTGCCGGGTCGACGCATTCTGAGTGCGAGTTTCTGCCGGGTCAGGCCTCGATCGCCTCGCGGTCAGCTGTGGGAGCGGCGCTGTTGATCTCGATCTTGCGCGGCTTCGCCTTCTCTGCGACAGGGATCAGCAGACGCAGTACGCCGTGCTCGTAGGCCGCCTCGATCCGCTCGAGGTCGAGGTTGTCGCCGAGAACGAGCTGGCGTGAGAACTGGCCGTGGGTGCGTTCCGAGGCCAGGCGCTGCCAGTCGCCGTTGCCGACGACCCGCTCTGCCCTGATGGTGAGCACGTTGCGCTCGACGTCGATGTCGATGCTCTCGCGTGCGACGCCTGGCAGGTCGAACTCGAGCACGAACTGCTCACCCTGACGCCACGCATCCATGGGCATGACGGCCGGTCGGTTCGTCGTACCGAGTCCTGCGCCCAGGAGCTGGCCGGCAAGCCGGTCGAAGTCACGGAACGGGTCGGTGGTCCGCAGCAACATGACAGGTTCCTCCTTCGGGATGGGCCGGCACCGGTCGTGCCGGCGATCGTTGATCTGCAATGACTGTTATAGATAATCTGGCGTCGTGAATCAAGGGCGCGCGGACAGTCGGAGCGAGCGGATGCGCGGGGTCTATGCGATCTCGGTCGCTGCCGAGATGACGTCGATGCAGATCCAGAACCTGCGCGTCTACGAGCGCCGCGGCCTGCTGGCGCCGACGCGCAGCGACGGAGGGACGCGGCTCTACAGTCGCGCCGACGTCGAGACGCTCCATCGGATCCGCGACCTGCTCGCGGAGGGGCTCAACATCGCCGGGATCGCCAAGGTGCTGGAGCTGGAGGCGGAGGTCTCCCGTCTGCGCCGGCGGCTCGCTCAGGCCACCTGAAGGCTGCGCTTCGACAGGCCCATCCAGAACCCGTCGATCACCTGGTTGCCGGGCTCTGCCGCATCCGTGGCCGCGCCGAGAGTGACGAAAAGTGGCGTGTAGTGCTCGACCGTCGGATGGGCGAAGGGCATGCCGGGCGCCTTGTCGCGGTACGACGCCAGTTCGTCCACGTCGCCGCGGGCGAGGGCCTCTCCGGCCCAGGCGTCGAAGTCCGAGGACCAACCGGGCGCCTCGGCGTCGACCTGCCATGACGTCAGGAACGGCAGGCCATGGGTGAGGAAGCCGGAGCCGATGACCAGCACACCCTCGTCGCGCAGCGGCTTGAGGCGGCGGCCGATCTCCATCAGGCGCCCGGGGTCGTGGGTGGGCATCGACATCTGCAACACGGGAATGTCGGCATCCGGATACATGATCTTGAGTGGCACCCATGCGCCGTGGTCGAGTCCGCGCGAGGTGTGCTGGTGGATCGGCTCGGTGCGCGGCATCATCGCGGCCACCTGGGCTGCGAAGGCTGTCGCATCGGGCGTCTCGTAGGTCATCTCGTAGTACCTCTGCGCGAATCCGCCGAAGTCGTAGACGAGCGGCGCGTGGCTCGCGGACAGCGAGAGGGGAGCCGACTCCCAGTGCGCACTGACGATGAGGATCGCCTTCGGGCGCGGCAGGTCGCCCGCCAGCGCTGCCAGCTGGCCCGACCAGAGCGGGTCGTCGAGGAGCGGGGGAGCGCCGTGCCCGATGTAGAGGGCCGGCATGCGGGTGCTGGTGTCGGTCATGTCCACTCCAACTAATTGAGAGTTGAACTATATTCCCGTTCTGCTCGGCCGTCCATCAGCCCTTCCGCGGCACCGGCGCCTCGCCGGGCGGATCGGTCGCCGCGCCTGCAGCCAGCAGCGGCCCCGAGGTCACGACCTGGCGATCGCCGAGCGGCTCCTCCAGCCGGACCCGGATCTTCTGCGTCCCCCACTGGGCAGGTTCTGTGCACGCCCCGCCAGCCTCTTGGTCACGACGCTTGATCGGCGCGGACGCCTCGATCACGACCCGCCTGGAGAGCTCGGTGACGCGTAGTTCGACCTCGCAGCCCGCGGAGACCTGGTCCTTCGGCCACGCCCCGGTGATCACGACCAGGCGACCGTCCGACTTGAGGCGGAAGGACGCGATCGGCGCGACAGCATGGTCGATGACCGGATTCCAGCCCGGATCGTACGACGGCTCATCGCTGCCGTATCCGTCAGAACTGCCGTAGTCACGGTGATAGCTGCTGTCCGGCTGGGCGCTGGGGGAGTCGTCGGCTCCACTGCTCAACACGCCGACGCCACCCGCGCCTGCCGCGATCGCCGCGCCCAGTCCGGCACCCGCCTTCTTGCTCTTCGAGGGCGTGCGTGATGTGCCGGACCCGCCCGACGACGAGTCGGTTCCCCAGCCGAAGGAGGAACGCGAGGACGAACCCGACCGTCGTCGAGAGGTACGTCGGCGGCTGGGCGCGGCCGATGCCCAAGCCGGAGTGGCGTCCCGGTCGACGTGACCAGCCGGTTCCTCGAGTCGCGGCACCTGCTCCCAGGTCTGGCGCTTCACCGGACCGCGGGCAGGGCAGTCGGCCGGGCACAGCTCACAGTCGGCTTCGCATGAGCGCCCGCCCGCAACGCAGGGGCATTCGCCGCTCGCGGCAGCCGGGCCGCCGTGATCGCTCTGCTCGACGGGCTCCGGGTGGGGAGTGCCATCGGGCTGGTAGGGCTCGTACACGTGGGGGATGTTCCCG
>JASLDK010000170.1 GCA_030145945.1 Nocardioides sp. | reverse complement strand
GCTCGACCCTGCGCCACATCGCGTTGCGAACCATGACGTCGAAGACCCGCCCCTGCTGGCTCAGTGGCCTCGGCGGTGGGGGCGGCTCGTGGTGGCTGACGGCGCTGGACGCGTGCGACGGATCGCTCAGCGCCTCCCACTCGTCGAGCAGTGAGGAGTCGACCTGGCGGACGGTCTCCCCCAGCCATTCGATGAGGAGTTCCAGTTCGTCGGTGCGATGGGATGCGGGAACCGTCTGCCGCAGCGCACGGTAGGCGTCGGTGAGGTAGCGCAGCACCAGGCCCTCGGAGCGGGCCACCTGATAGCGGGACACCAGGTCGGTGAAGCCCATCCCCTGCTCCCACATCTCGCGCACGACCGACTTGGGGGCCAGAGCATCGGGCGCCAGCCAAGGATGCCGTTCGCGATAGGTCTCGAACAACGGCTCCAGCAGGTCGGCGAGCGGTTCGGGCCAGGTCACGTCCTCGACGAGCGCCATCCGCTCGTCGTACTCCACGCCGTCGGCCTTGAGCGCCGCGATCGCCTCGCCTCGGGCCGCGTGGCGCTGCGCCATCAGCAGCGGTCGGGGCGCTTCCAGGGTCGCCTCGACGACGGAGATGACATCGAGCATGAAGTCGCTGCTGTCCGGGTCGAGCACGTCCAGGACGGCGAGCGCGAAGTGCGAGAGCGGCTGGTTGAGGGCGAAGTCCTCAGGCAACGCCTCGGTCAGGACGTAACGTCGTCCGAAGTCGTCGACCTCGTCCAGCCGGGTCAGCACCTCCGAGGTGACCAGGCTGCGCGCCAGACGGACCGCGCGTTTGGCCAGACGGAGTTGGGACCTGCGGTCCTCGTGGTTGTCAGTGAGCAGCCGCCGCATCACCGGGAAGGCGTCCTCCTCGCGGGAGAGGACGTTGACCAACATGCTGTTGTCGACCTTCATCTGCGACTTCAGCGGCTCAGGGCGGCCTTCGACGAGCTTGTCGAAGGTCTGCTCACTCCACACGACCGTGCCGGCCGGGGGTTTCCTCAACTGCGCCTTCGACGCCTTCTTGGCCCGCTGCTGCTCGCTCATGGCAGCGTTCTTGGCAGCCGCCTTGGCCTTCGCCTTCTCGTTGTCGATGACGTGCTCGGGCGCCTGTACGACGACATAGCCGGCGGTGTCGTAGCCGGCCCGCCCCGCCCGGCCGGCGATCTGGAGGAACTCGCGGGTGCGCAGCACGCGCTGACGGGAGCCGTCGAACTTGGCGAGACCGGTGAACAGCACGGTGCGGATCGGGACGTTGATGCCGACGCCGAGGGTGTCGGTGCCGCAGATGACGGTGAGGAGGCCAGCCTGGGCGAGCTGCTCGACGAGACGTCGATAACGCGGCAGCATCCCCGCATGGTGGACGCCGATCCCCTGCCGCAGCAGCTTGTTGAGGGTCTGCCCGAAACCGGCAGCGAAGCGGACACCGGCGATGCGCTCGGCGATCTGCTCCTTGCGGTCCATGGGGAGAACGATGTCCAGTCGAACTGGACCACTCAGCAGGGACACTGCATGCTCCACGGCCGCTGCCTGCGTGAAGTGCACGACGTAGACCGGCCCTTGGCCGGTGGTGACCAACTCGGCGAGCTTGTCTCCCATCGGCTCCAGCGACCACGAGAAGTCCAGCGGGACGGGGCGCTCGGCCTGGTCGACGATCGTGGTGTCGCGGCCGTTGCGCCGGGTCAGGTCGGCGGCGAGGTCGGTCGTGTCCCCGAGGGTCGCGGACATCAGCAGGAACTGCGCCTGCGGCAACTCGATGAGAGGCACCTGCCAGGCCCAGCCGCGGCCCGGTTCGCCGTAGAAGTGGAACTCGTCCATGACGACCATGCCGACGTCGGCCCCAGAACCCTCGCGCAGCGCGATGTTCGCCAGCACTTCGGCGGTGCAGCAGATCACCGGAGCATCCGCGTTGACGGCGACGTCGCCGGTCAACATGCCGACGTCGGCCGCGCCGAAGACCTCCACGAGGTCGAAGAACTTCTCACTCACCAACGCCTTGATCGGCGCCGTGTAGAACGTGACCCGGTCGTCGGCGAGCGCACCCATCGCTGCTGCCATCGCGACCAGCGACTTGCCCGATCCAGTCGGAGTGGCCAGTACGACGTTGTCGCCGGCCAGCAGCGAGAGGATCGCGTCCTCCTGGTGCGGATAGAGCTCGAGGCCGCGGCCCTCGGCGTACTCCAGGATCCGGTCGTAGGCCGCGTCGCCGGAATCGGTCTGGTCAGCCATGGCGTGCCCTCGGGTGCGAGGTGGCGAACACCTCGCGCAGGTTGTCGACGGTGACGAGCGTGTAGACCTGCGTGGTGGTGACCGACGCATGGCCCAACAGCTCCTGGACCACCCGCACGTCGGCGCCGCCGTCGAGCAGGTGGGTGGCGAACGAGTGCCGCAGCGTGTGGGGTGAGACGTCCCGCTTCACGCCGGCACGTTCGGCAGCCTTCACGAGCACCGCCCACGCCGACTGACGGGAGAGCCGCCCGCCCCGGGCGTTGAGGAAGAGCGCTGGCGTGGCTGCTGAGGCGAGCGCCGGCCGCCCGCGCACGAGGTACGCCGACAGGGCGGCCCGGGCGTAGGAGCCGACCGGAACCAGCCGCTCCTTGCCGCCCTTGCCGCGGAGCAGGATGGTCGCATCCATCTCGTCGAGGCCGGGCTCGACAAGATGGTGGACGTCGTCGACGTCGAGACCGATCGCCTCGGAGATGCGGGCACCGATGCCGTAGAGGATCTCGAGCAGGGCACGGTCCCGAAGCGCCAACGCCGTGTCGGGGGCACCCGCCGCCTCGAGGATCGCCTCCACCTCGGACAGCGGCAACGCTTTCGGCAGTCGCTTTGCCGGAGGTGGCGGCTTGACCGCGGCCGCCGGGTCGACCTTCGCCAGCCCGTCGGCGACGGCGAACTTGTGGAAGCCTCGAACGGCGACGATCGTGCGCGCTCGCGACGATGCCGCCAACGGTGGATGGTCGGCGTACCCCTCGCTCAGCCGCGTCAGGAACTCACGCACCGTCTGCTCGGTGACGGCGCCGAGGTCGTCGATGCCCTCCGCAGCGAGGTACTCGCGATAGCGCCGCAGGTCCCTGCGGTACGACGACAGCGTGTTCGCGGCCGCACCCCGCTCGACCGCCAGATGGTCCAGGTAGGTGCGGACCGCACGATCCACTGCTCCTGGTCCACTCACGCGGTCAGGCTACTTGTCTCCCTGGCGGCGATCGCGCAGCACCTGTGCGGCCAGCACGACCTGCACGACCGGCCCATCGGCCACGTCCCCGGAAAGGATCGCCTCGACCAGGTCAGGGAACGGCACCCACACGGTCTCGAGGTCGGCTTCCTCGTGACGCAGCTCGAAGTCGCCACGGTCGGTGGCCGTGAGACCCTCGGCCAGGTAGTAGTGGATCCGTTCGGCGGAATAGCCCGGTGAGCTGTACGTCGACAGCAGGTGCGTCCACCGCTCGGCTGCCATGGCAGCCTCCTCGCGGAGTTCGCGGCGCGCGACCTCTTCGGGGTCCTCCCCCGGATGGTCACAGACGCCGGCCGGGAGCTCGACCAGACGGGCCTGGGCCGCATGGCGATACTGCCGCAGGCACAGCACGCGGTCGTCGTCGTCGACGGCCAGCACCACGGCGGCGCCGGGGTGTTCGACCACCAGCCGGCGGAACGGCTCCTCGTTCACCGCCCCGGGCCGGCTGACCATGTCGGAGCGGAACGCCACGACCCACGCGTCTCGGTGCAGGTCGGTGCTGGACTCGACCGGCCAGGACTCAGGAACGTCGCGCACGACTGTCATGCCCGGCGCTCAGTCCTCGTCGACGGGCTCGGCGTGCAGGCCGGAGTCGTCGATCTCGAGCCGCGTCTCACGCTGCCGGATGATCGCCGCCTTGACCAGACCAGCGAAGAGCGGATGCGGCCGGGTCGGACGCGAGCGCAACTCGGGGTGCGCCTGGGTGCCGATGTAATAGGGGTGCACCTCACGCGGCAGCTCGACGAACTCGACGAGGTCGAGGTCGGTGTTGAGGCCGGAGAAGACCAGGCCCGCCTTCTCCAACTGCTCCCGATAGGCGTTGTTGACCTCATAGCGGTGGCGGTGCCGCTCCTCGATCAGCTCCGCGCCGTAGACCTCGCGGGCCAGCGTGTCCGGCTTGAGGTGGGCAGGGTAGAGGCCCAGCCGCATGGTGCCGCCGAGGTCACCGGCGCCGTCCACGATGGACTTCTGCTCCTCCATCGTGGCGATCACGGGTTCGGTGGTGTCGGGGTCGAACTCGGTCGACCCGGCTTCACTGAGGCCGAGCTCGGTGCGGGCATATTCGATGACCATCGACTGGAGACCCAGGCACAGGCCCAGGGTCGGGATGCGCTGGGCCCGGGCATAGGTGAGGGCACCGAGCTTGCCCTCGAGCCCACGGATCCCGAAGCCACCCGGCACGCAGATCGCATCGACGTCGGAGAGATGCTTGGCGGCGCCGGCCTGGGTCTCGCAGTCGTCGGAGGCGATCCAGCGGATCTCGACCTTGGCCTCGTGCGCGAAACCACCGGCACGCAGCGCCTCGCTCACCGACAGGTAGGCGTCGTGCAGGTCGATGTACTTGCCGACCAACGCGATGGTCACGTTCTCCTTGGGGTGGTGCACCCGGCGGAGCAGGTCGTCCCACAGCGTCCAGTCGACGTCGCGGAAGGGCAGGTTGAGTCGACGAACCAGATAGGCGTCGAGGCCCTGGCGGTGCAGGACCTTGGGGATGTCGTAGATCGACGGGGCGTCGGCTGCGGTGACCACGGCCTCCTCGTCGACGTCGCACATCAGCGAGATCTTCTTCTTGATGCCCTCGGGGAGTTCGCGGTCCGCCCGACACACGACCGCGTCGGGCTGGATGCCGACCTGGCGCAACGCAGCCACCGAGTGCTGGGTGGGCTTGGTCTTGAGCTCGCCGGAGGGGCCGATGTAGGGCACCAGCGAGACGTGCAGGAAGAAGCAGTTGTCGCGACCGATGTCGTGACGCACCTGCCGGGCGGCCTCGAGGAAGGGCAGCGACTCGATGTCGCCGACGGTGCCACCGATCTCGGTGATCACCACGTCCACCTCGTCATCGCCGCGCCCCATGGCGAGGATCCGATCCTTGATCTCGTTGGTGATGTGCGGGATCACCTGGACGGTGTCGCCGAGGTACTCGCCCTTGCGTTCCTTGGCGATGACCGACGAGTAGACCTGACCGGTGGTGACATTGGCGATCTGGTTGAGATCGGTGTCGAGGAACCGCTCGTAGTGCCCGATGTCGAGGTCGGTCTCGGCACCGTCGTTGGTGACGAACACCTCGCCGTGCTGGAACGGGTTCATCGTGCCCGGGTCGACATTGAGGTACGGGTCGAGCTTCTGCATCGTGACCCGCATGCCGCGCGAGCGCAGCAGTCGACCGAGGCTCGAGGCCGTCAGGCCCTTGCCGAGCGAGGAGGCGACGCCTCCGGTGACGAAGACGTGCTTTGCCTGTCGATTCGTACCGCTACCGTGCGCCATGTTCACGGGATTCCATCCTACTACGAGTTGGGGCTCAGGCCCCAGCCCGGCGCGCCATGTCGAGCAGTTCGCGCGCATGGGCAAGGGCGGTGTCGGAGTCGGAGAGTCCGGCGAGCATCCGGGAGAGCTCGCGCTCGCGACCACTGTCATCCAGCGTCACGAGACCGGAGCTGGTCACTGACCCGTCGTTCGACTTCTCGACGAGGACATGACGATCCGCGAACGCGGCGACCTGCGGCAGGTGGGTGACGACGAGCACCTGCGCCTGTGCGGCCAGGGCGGCGAGCCGGCGGCCGATCTCGACCGCGGCAGCGCCGCCCACACCGGAGTCGACCTCGTCGAAGACGAAGGTCGGGACCGGGTTGGTGTCGGCGAGGCAGACCTCGACGGCCAGCATGACGCGGGACAACTCTCCGCCGGAGGCGCCCTTGTGCAGCGGGCGGGGCTCAGAGCCGGTGTTCGCGGCCAGCAGGAACTCGACGTCGTCGAATCCGCTGCGGCCGAATCGCACCCAGTGCTCCCCCACCCGGATCACGTCCGCGGGCGGATGCTCAGGATCAGGAGGTACGTCGGCCGCTCGTGGCGAGACCCGGATCGTGACCACCGCATGGGGCATGGCGAGAAGCGTCAGTTCGTCCGACACCGCGGCGCCGAGGCGGCTGGCCGCCTTGACGCGCGCCTGACTGAGTCGGGCGCCGACATCCGCGAGTTCGGTGCGCAGGCCGGCCGCGGCGCGGGTGAGCTCCGCGATCCGTTCGTCGGTGGAGTCGAGGTCGAGCAGGCGCATCGCCGAGGTCTCGGCCCAGGCGAGGACGTCCGCGACGCTGTCGCCGTACTTCCGGGTCAGGCCGATCAGTGCGGCCCGACGCTCGGAGACCACGGCGAGGCGGTTCGGGTCGACCTCGATGCGGGACGCGTAGGACGCGACGTCGGCGGCGACGTCGGAGAGCAGGTAGCTGACCTCGGCGACGCGGTCGGCGAGGGCGGCGGCCTCCGGGTCGTGGTCGCGGACGCCCTCCAGCATCGTGCGGGCCGCGGCCACAGCGCCGAGCGCGTCGGGTGATCCGTGCTCGCTGGACAACGCCTCCCGGGCCTGTTCGGCGGCTCCGCGCAGCGTGTCGGCATGCCCGAGGCGCGACTCCTCGGCGGCGAGTTCGACGTCCTCGCCGACCTGGGGCGCCACGGCCGCGACCTCGTCCACCCCGAACCTCAGCAGGTCAGCCTCGCGCGCTCGTTCACGCGAGCTGGCGACCACCTCGGCCAGCTCGCGCTCGGTGGCCACCAGTTGGTCGTGGACCGCGCCGTAGGACCCCAGCAACTCGTCGAGCTCGCCGTACCTGTCGAGGGCATGGCGTTGGGTCTGAGCCTTGAGCAGCCGGTGCTGGTCGGACTGCCCGTGCACGGCAACCAGGGGCTCGGCGATCTCGGCGAGGGTCGCGATCGGCACCGACGCGCCTCCCGCGAAGGCGCGGGAACGCCCTTCAGCGCTGACGTTGCGTGCCAGCACGACTTCGGCGTCGTCGGTCTCTCCGCCCGCGTCCTCCACAGCCGTGACGACGCTGGGCAGGGACGCGACCGAGATCAGCCCTTCCACACGGGCCTGCTTGGCGCCCGCGCGCACAGCGCCGCTGTCGGCACGCCCGCCGAGCAGCAGGCCGAGCGCAGTGACGACCATGGTCTTGCCGGCGCCGGTCTCCCCCGTCACCACCGTCAGTCCGGGGCCGAGCGGCAGCACTGCGTCGTCGATGACGCCGAGACCGCGGATCCGCAGCTCGTCCAGCACGTCGCCGTCCCCCTGCCTACTCG